>NZ_JADEVX010000025.1:0-36408 GCF_015207925.1 Microcystis sp. LEGE 00066
CGTGGGGGGTAAAGGCAGCGTTGGCAAGGGTTGGGGAATCTTGGCACTATTGGGATCGATGGTTAAATCATTGTTGGTCACTTGTTGCTGTTGATAAAATGCGATCGCTATTCCCCCGATAGTTATTAGGGCTGAGGCGATTAATCCCGTCCAGATAAGGGCATTTTTTCGAGTTTTCTGGCGAATTAATGGGGGTATTAGGGGGCTTTCATGGTTATATTCCCCTAAAGCATTGGCTAGATCGAATAATTGCGATGTGGTTAATTCAATCTCCTGTTTATTCTGATCGGTTAGCAGGGAACCTAAAAATAATTGATGCTGGAGAAGTCCCTGACAACGGAGAGAGGGTAAGGAGGGGAGATGACTTTCGGGGGAACCACTAGCCACGAAAGAGAGGGTAGAAACGGGACTAGAGAGTAAATTCTGCACATAATTAGCGACAATTTCCCCTAGGAGTTGTAATTGTGTGCGATCGCCTTTGATCGTCACCTGTTTTTCTTCACTCAATCTAGGATCATCAAAGCGCAATTGAAAGTGGGCATCGTTTAAGACATTTTTACCTAACCAAACCGCTAGAGGCGAACTATTTCCCCAAATTTCTAGGGTACAGGTGGGGGGTGTATATTTGCGAATTAGATTACTCATTTTTAGTTATCGGTGGGAATTATAAATTATGAATTATGAATTATGAATTATGAACTGGGAAGCTTTTTTTTCAGTGATCAGTGATCAGTAAACTGAAAACTTACATCTGATAACTGATAACTGATAACTGATAACTGATGACTGATAGCCTTTTTACTTTTTACTTGCCAAAAGGGTGTGCCAGAGAAGGAGATGACTGCGGGGGCTGCTGTAGAACAATAAATCGATTAATAATTTCCAGGCTAGGGAAATCAGGCTAGAATCGCTGAGATTATTTTCCGATATTTCTGGGTATTTTAAGCGAAAATTAGCGATATAATTGCCCAAAAGCGTGGTTTTGACTGGTTCTTGTCCTTGAGTCCCCACTTGTTCCAAAAGAATTACGGCGCGACGGATTAACTCTTGCTTTTTTTGGGCTAGATGACAGAGGAGGAGAACTAGAGAACGGATGTCCGCGAGGGAAAGTTTTGACTGGGGTTGCCAGTAGTGGGCAGCTAGGCGATCGCTTGTATCCAGTTCTAAGGCTAATTCCTGGGCTGCTTGGGTGATAGAATCGGAGTCTAAATTAGCTAGAGAGACTAAAGCTGCCAAAATCAGGTTTAAATAGCTATTAATATTCTCTAACTGCTCGTTACTGGGTGAGATAGCTAGGGGTAAATCCTCACCCGTGGAGGACTCGGCAGACTGAGGCATAGTCAAGGACATAGATAAAAGGAATTGCCAGCAGAAAAACTTGGGTTTAGGAGAAAAAATCACTGGTTCTAAAGTGTAATAATAATTTAGATTGTTCTTTTCTTGCACGTCCGCTCACCGATTGCCTCCCACCCAATGAGTTTAGAATCCGCTACCGATGAAGTCATTAAGCAAAATTTAGAACAATTTCTAATTGTTTTGTCCGTTTCCCTGAGTGTGGCCACGGTTTCGAGGATTTTTAGCTGGTTTCGCCAAATTCCTTACACCCTATTGTTAGTGATAGTCGGTTTAGGTTTAGCCTTCATCGATATCCGTCTGGTGAACCTATCCCCCGAACTGATTCTAGAAATTTTTCTGCCCCCTTTGCTATTTGAAGCCGCTTGGAATACGCGCTGGCGAGATCTGAAGGATAATTGGATTCCCGTCAGTCTTTTCGCTATTGTCGGCGTAATTATCTCGATTTTCGGGGTTGGTTTTACCCTCGATGAATTGACCAATTTACCCCTATTTACGGCATTATTAGTGGGTGCGAGCCTTTCTTCTACGGATCCCGTCGCTGTTGTCGCTCTTTTTCGCGAATTGGGGGCCAGTAAAAAACTCACCGTGCTTTTGGAAGGGGAAAGCTTATTTAATGATGGGGTCGCTGTGGTCGCTTTCGCTCTTTTGGTGGAAATTCCCCTCGGTGCTAGTGGTCTATCCTTAGAGACAACCATTAGCCGGATTGCGGCTTTTATCGGTATCGGGGTGGCAGTGGGTTGTTTAGTGGGTTTTGGTATTTCCTATCTGACTCAACGTCTGGATTTACCCCTAGTGGAACAGTCTTTAACTCTTGTGTCCGCCTACGGTGCTTATTTATTAACCGAGGAGTTCGGGGGTTCGGGGGTAATCGGAGTGGTGACTACGGGGATTATTTTAGGTAATTTTGGCTCTAGAATCAGTATGAGTCCCCGTACCAGGCTATTAGTCACGGAATTCTGGGAGTTTCTCGCTTTTTTTGTTAATTCGATCGTTTTTCTCCTCATCGGCGATCAGATCCGTCTCTCCAGTTTAGCCGATAATCTCAATTTAATTTTTATCACGATCGCCGCCGTGGTAGCGGCCCGTTTTCTGGCTACCTTTGCTTTAGGAACTGTTAGTAATGCCTTGATGGAAACTAAAATTAATTGGCGAGAAAAAACGGTTTTATGGTGGGGAGGTTTGCGCGGTTCCGTTTCTATTGCCCTAGCTTTAAGTGTGCCGGTTATTTTTCCCAATCGTCAGGATATCATCGATATAGTTTTCGGAGTTGTTCTCTTTACCCTGTTGGTTCAGGGATTAACTATTCAAACTTTCCTATCGAGATTAGACTTAATCGGTGATCAACCAATTCGAGAAAACTATGCGGAACTTTTAGCCCGACGGGTAGCTTTAAAAAGGGTTTTAGACTATCTTTCTAAGTTAGATAAATCTCCCGATGTTGCCCCCGAATTTTTTAGTTATGAGCAGCATCTCGTCAAAGAAAAGTTAAAGACTGTAGAATCGGAAATACAATCTCTCAACGATAGTTATCCCCAATTACAGCTATTAACAATGGAACAACTTCGGGAAACCCTCCTAGATATCGAAGCTGATACCTACGCTGAATTTATTCGAGCCGGCCGTTTAACTAGCAATTTATCCCCCGTCCTTCAAGAAATTCTCGCTGAAAGTAAAATTAGTGAACAGTAGGACTATTTTGGGGTATATACCTGAACTTTCCCCGTATAAATATACCGCTCATCTGAGTTCAGTATGCTAAAGATCGAAGACAAATTTCTCAAACAGTTTTCACACAACTATTTTGGCTCTTGATAACCGTCCTGTTGCATTTTAGGTTCTGTAATCTTGGGCAAGAGAGGGATTAAGTTTTTATAAATTTGTAGATAACATACTAAACTAGGACAAGCCCATTGGTATGGGAGACGATAGTTTCGATCGATACCGACTCCACAGACTATCTTGGCTTATCCTTTACTAAAGTTCTTCAGCCAAAGCTAAGACACGCTGATATAGCTGAGGGCTGACGCGAAAACCAGCTTGGCTGATCAAGGTATCAATAACAGGTTGAACTTGAGGGATGAGGCTTCTTTGTTTGGCAACGAGCAGAATGCCCAGAATACCAATGATAGACAGCCCTAGCCGCAGGGCTTCTTGCCGCCCCAAGCGTTCATCAATGAGCAGATCATCAGCTTGTAGCTCAAGGGCCAAGGCTATGGCATTCGCTTCTCCAGCATCCAATCCTCGTTCTTGCTGAAGCTGGTTAACGAGTTCGGAGTTGGTGAGGGGTTGGGGTTGAATCCAGCCGGATTGGAGAATGGCTGGAATGAGGGGATTACTTGCCTCTGTTAGCTCCCTAGCAACAACGTCTGGAATAATAACGGTTTGGTAAATTGACTCTAGCAGCCAGAGATGATCGATAATCGCTAGATTGGCAAGGGCGGAGGTATCGCTGACGACGATCATAGCCAGCCTCGATCGCGCAGATGCTGAACATCCTGCTCAAAGTCTTCTACATCGTAGTGAACACAAATACCGCGATCTGCCAGCAGTTTTTGAAAGTCCATGACTTCCATCCCGGCAATTTTACTGGCGCGACTGAGGGAAATCCGCTCTTGCTGAAACAGCGCAATGGCAATCTCCCGGAGCCAATCGCCTTGGTTAAAAGTTTCGCCTTGGCTGAGGTTATCCGGTAGGTTCAGGGTAATTTGCATTGAGACATCCTCACGCGCTAATACTTACTTCTTCTAGCCTGCCATATCTCAGTTAAAGCTTTGGCTCTTCTGGTTTCTGTGTGGAAACGAGGTCTATACTGATAGAATATCCGTCAAAATAGTGCTGAAAGTCTTGCCCGATAAGCATTTCACGATTCCATAAGCAAAAATTATCAGACAAAATCGAGAAGAGCCATTAATTCTGTTGGGGTACTTAGAAAGGAATATCGTCTAAATTTTCCTCCACCGGTGTGTCGCTAGGTTGCCAAGCGGAAGGATTAGAAAGTTCATAGGATGCGTCGTATTCAAAGTCCCCGGTGGAGACAGGTGCGACGGGTTTTTCCACCGGGGTTTTATTCGATTTGTGGGTATTGATTGGTACGACTTTTTCTGGAGTCGGGGCTGCCATTTCACCGCTACTCACGCTGCCGTCAAGATGATAGAGATGACTAATGACTAATTCGGCCCGTTTTTCCTTAAAACCTTCGGGACGATCGATCGTCTGCATGGAGAGACGACCTTCCAAAATTACCCGATCGCCTTCATTATAGTTCTGAGCGACTTCTGAGGCCAAATTTCCCCAAGCTACGGCCCTTAAATTAGCCGGGGTTGCCTCGGCACGATTGGGGGAAAACTCGACTAACATTTGAGCGTAGGGAGTTTGATTATCTTGGGTATAACGTAATTCGGGACGACGGACAATTTTAGCCATTAAAATGCAACTGTTCATGGTCGAAAATCAGTCTGAATTTTTCTAATAGCACCATTGTACTGAAAAAGTACAATGATCACCACTGTGGAGGTTAGGGAATTTTATGGGACTCTGGTTAAGAAAAAATCTCTTTAACACTTGGTACAACGTCATCTTAACCCTTGCGGGTCTATTTCTCAGCCTCTGGGGTGGCTTAAGTTTTCTCGATTGGGCGATAACTCAGGCAAAATGGGCTGTAGTGACGGAAAATCTCGGTTTATTTGTGGTCGGTCGTTATCCAGAGCAGTCAATATGGCGAATTTGGCTGATTTTAACGATAATTGCGGCTTTATCGCTGTTTTCTTGGCAATTAAACCGGGGTCGCTTCCCCGATTGTCCCGCTTTTCTGCAGCGCTGGTGGGGATTGCTCTGGTTATTGACTTTACCTTTAATTGCTTGGTTACTATTGGGGGGATTATTTTTAAAGGCAATTCCCCTCGATGATCTCAGTGGTTTAATCTTAACTTTATTAGTAGCGATCGCAAGTATGATTTTATCTTTCCCCTTGGGGGTATTATTAGCCCTAGGGAGACAGAGTGAATTACCGGCAATTCGTTGGCTATCTATTGGCTATATCGAATTATTGCGCGGTTTACCTTTGTTGGGAATTTTATTCATGGCTCAGGTGATGTTACCTTTAATTTTACCCGCCGGAACCAGACCGGAACGGGTGATCAGAGCGATCGCCGGATTTACCCTTTTTGCGGCAGCCTATCTGGCCGAAAATGTCCGGGGTGGTTTACAAGCGATTCCCAAAGGTCAAATTGAAGCGGCCAGAGCCTTGGGTTTAAAACCGATTTTCGTTTTATTATTGATCGTTCTACCCCAAGCTTTAAAAGCGGTCATTCCCGCTATTGTTGGTCAATTTATCAGTTTATTTAAGGATACTTCCCTACTGGCGATCGTGGGACTGGTGGATCTCTTGGGTATGGCAGGATCGGTTTTGGCTAATCCGAAATTTATCGGCGATTATCCAGAGGTTTATCTATTTTTGGCGTTTATTTACTGGATTTTCTGTTATTCTATGTCCCTAGCCAGTCGTAGGTTAGAACAGCGTTGATTGGGGTGTAGGAAGTTTTATCAGTAAACTGAAAACTCCCATCTGATCAGTGATTACTGATCACTGATCACTGATAGATGGCTACCTAGCTTTTTGTCATAAATATTGATATTATTTAACAATCAGCAGCAATTTATGGTAAATATATTTATTTAGGAGAGCGAGAAAATGGCTGGATTCTTTGGCCTGTTTGGCAATAAGACGAAATACGTCGATGAACCGATGGATATGAGCGCACCGGAACCGAAAGAGGCTTTTTACTTGGAACCCGATGACGCTAAAACTCTCGGTAATATCGACTTTATGCGGACACCGATCACGATCCGACGTACTTTCCCGAAAACTGCCTCGAATAAGAAGGGTGGCGAATCGATTAAACAGATTTCTTCTATGGAAGTCAGCAAAGTCACCGATAACGGTATTGTGGCAAAATCGGCCACTTCCGAGGCTAATAGTAAGGCTAACGCTGCTAATGATAACGTTCGTCGCGCTAACGATGACAATATCAATCCTTTCCTGAAAATGGCCCGCGAAATCAAGAAATAGTATAGTAAGGTGAGCATTGGCTACCCTTGAGATTAAACTTTGGTGGGGAAAGCCCACCTTTTTTATGACCATTATTAACGGAAAAACCAAGTTATTAGGCGTAATCGGCGATCCCATCGGCCATACTCTTTCTCCCCTCATGCACAATGCCGCTATCGATGCCTTGGGGCTAAATTATGTCTATCTTCCCCTCCCGATCGCCCCGGAAAATTTAGCAACTGCGATCGCTGGTTTCGCCGCCATCGATCTACAGGGTTTTAGCATCACGATTCCCCATAAATTAGCAATTATCCCCTTATTATCGCAAATTACCGAGAAAGCAAGGCTAGTAGGTGCAGTTAATACCGTCTGGCGCACGGAAACCGGCTGGCAGGGAACGAATACCGATGTGGATGGCTTTCTCGCACCCTTGAAATCCCTTGACAAAGATTGGAGTCGGGTGAATCCAGTTATTTTAGGCAATGGCGGCGCTGCCCGGGCGGTAGTGGTGGCTTGCGCCCAGTTGGGCTGTGGCAAAATTCATCTGGTAGGACGCAATCAAAAGAAATTAGATCCTTTTAAAGAAAGTTGGGCGAATACCAGCCTCTATGACCTCCTAGAAGTGCATAGCTGGGACGAATTAGAGGGGCTGCTATCCACCACAGAACTCCTGATTAATTCTACCCCCATCGGAATGTACCCCCAGGGCGAACAATCCCCGGTTGAGCTAGAATTATTAGACCTTTTACCACCATCGGCGATCGCCTACGATCTGATTTATAATCCCCGGCCGACCAAATTTCTCCGGTTGGCCCAGACTAGAGGGATAAGAATTATTGATGGGTTAGAAATGTTAGTTAATCAGGGAGCGATCGCCCTAGAAATCTGGTTAGGTCAACCCGTCCCCGTCCCGGTCATGCGGGAAGCTTTGTTAAAACAATTCTAAATGTTAAAATCCTATTTCTGGCTTGATTTATGACCCCTTCTAGCTCCTTTTGGAAAACTCTGAATAACTCGATTCTAGTGCGCTATCTATTATTATTTGGCTGTGGCTGGAGTCTAATTATCTTAATTAACTATTTCTACGGGACGATCGCTATTTTTACTGGTTCAGCGATCCTGGCTGCTCTATTAAATTATCCCGTGGTTTGGTTATCTCGTTATCTACCGAGAGGACTAGCCATTGCTATTACCACCATAGTAGCTTTTATCCTCCTATTTAGATTAGTCACAGGCATAGGATTAGAAGCAGTTAGTCAGGGGAAAGGACTACTATTCAATCTTACCGATGCCTTGGGTCAACAAGATTTTTTACCCTTTAAAGACTTTCTCGATCGATTAGATTTGAATAAAATGGTGGGAACCCTACAAACTGGTTTAGCCACGGGTTTATCGATCGTACAGGGAGTTTTTTCCAGCGTCTTTACTGGCGTTTTCGGGGCGGTGATCAGTGTTTATATGCTCATCGACGGTGATAAACTCTGGCGAGGTTTTTTGCAGCTTCTCCCCCCAGCATACCGGGAGCGTTTTGCCAAGTCTTTTCGACAAAGTTTTCTGGGATTTATTCGCGGGCAACTGTTATTAATGCTCTTTTTATCGGTGACGAGTTTCTTAAGTTTTTCCCTATTGGGAATTCAATATGGGCTAATTTTAGCGGGTATTCTTGGTGTTATTGATGCTATCCCGGGTATCGGGGCAACCTTGGGCATTTTGTTGGTAACTATCTTGACTTTTACCTCCCAAGGACTAACAATTGCCGTTAAAGCTTTTATTGTCTGTGTTGTCTTGGTACAAATTCAAGATAATATTATTCGCCCTAAAGTTATGGGCAATGCCCTAGAATTAAACCCGGTAATTTTATTTTTATCCCTCTTTATCGGCGAAAGAATTGCGGGATTATTAGGGGTTTTTCTCTCCATTCCTATCGCTGGGATGATTGCGATCTGGATCAGTTACGGGGAAGAAAAACCAATAACAGATTTAGAGGAAAATCAGTTAAAAGAAAGTCAGGAGAATTAAGGGCTGATCCCCAGTTTCTACTATACAATTAGGGAAATTTGTTATCTACAAAACTCGATCGCTACCTATGGAAAACCTAGATTTAAAGAAATCCTCACCCCTCTTACTTATCTCACCGTTTTTTCTCTGGGGAACAGCGATGGTAGCGATGAAGGGTGTTATCCCCCACACCACCCCCCTATTTATGGCGGCAATTCGCCTTGTTCCCGCCGGAATGTTAGTTTTAATGATAGCTTGGTTTTTAGGTCGTCCTCAGCCCAAAACCCTGCAAGCATGGTTATGGATTGCCCTTTTTGCTCTCATGGATGGCACTCTTTTTCAAGGTTTTCTGGCATTGGGATTAAATCGCACTGGGGCAGGGTTAGGATCGGTAATTATTGACTCCCAACCCCTAGCGGTGGCTTTAATGTCCAGTTGGCTATTTAAAGAAGTTATCGGTGTCTGGGGGTGGTTGGGATTGGGTTTAGGAATTGGGGGAATTAGTTTAATTGGCTTGCCCGATCAATGGTTTTATGACTTTTTTGGACAAAAAGCGGTAAATATTGACTTTAGCTGGCAGGAATTACTAAATAGCGGCGAAATGCTCATGCTTTTGGCTTCCCTATCCATGGCGGTGGGAACAGTCTTAATCCGGTTTGTCTGTCGTCATGCGGATCCCGTCAGCGCCACAGGATGGCACATGATTTTAGGAGGATTGCCGCTATTTTTAGCTTCAGGTTTCACCGAATCCCATCAATGGCAAAATGTAGATTTAAATGGTTGGTTAGCTTTAAGTTATGCCACTATTTTTGGTAGTGCGATCGCCTATGGAATATTCTTTTATTTAGCCGCCAAAGGCAATTTAACCAGTTTAAGTTCTTTGACTTTTTTAACTCCGGTTTTTGCCCTCACTTTCGGGAATTTATTCCTCGGTGAGATGTTAAGTGTATTGCAATGGGCGGGGGTATCTTTAACCCTTGTTAGTATTTATTTAATCAATCAAAGGGAAAAAATATCCCCACAAGTGCGGGCAATTTTTGCTAATCTTTCCTCACTTATACCCAAAAGCAACTAACTCAATCTTGAGATAATACAGTTAGTTTTTCTCCCGATGGATCGTATTTAAAAAAGGCTTCTACGCCATAACCGCAGCGATCGCTATTATGGCAGAAAGCGGCGACTAAACTACCGCGACGAAAACAACCAATTTGACAGTAAACCTCGTCTGGTTGCAGACAGGCAACGGCTAGATTGAGCAGGGGAAAGAGATTGCGATCAGGATAAGAGGCGGTTTTTTCGCTTAAAAGGGTTAATTGCTCGGAAATAGGCGACATTAAAGCCGATACCCAATCCTGATACTGTTGGGGCAGTTTTTCTAAGAATTTCTGTAAATCCATACCTTGCTTTCCCGAAAACTATAATCCTTTTCCAATATCGTAAATCATCGTGCTTGTCATCAGGTCACAGACTTAATTGTGGAAGAGTGCTAATCTAACTATTAGCCTATTAGCACAAGTAGAGGAGCTTCTAATATGCCCTACAAATGCTTCCAGATCAAATTTTGGGGAGTGCGGGGGAGCATTCCCTGTCCAGGTTCGGAAACAGTTCGTTATGGTGGTAATACTTCCTGTGTGGAGATGCAAGTCGGTAGAGAAAGATTAATCTTTGACGGTGGTACGGGGTTACGCATCCTAGGACAGTCTTTGATGACAGAAAGTCCAGTGAAAGCCCATTTATTTTTCAGCCATTCCCATTGGGATCATATTCAGGGTTTTCCTTTTTTTATCCCCGCTTTTATCAGGGGCAATACTTTTAAAATCTATGGGATTCCCTCCCCCAACGGAGCAACCATCAAGCAAACATTACACGATCAGATGTTACATCCTAATTTTCCCGTGCCTTTGCAGATTATGCGGGCTGATTTAGAATTTTATGATCTAGAAATGGGCGAAACCCTCTACTGTGCCGATTTCAGCGTCGAAACCCGTCCTTTAAATCATCCCGGGGAAGCGGTGGGTTATCGGGTAAATTGGCAGGGTTTATCGGCAGCTTATATTACCGATACGGAACATTTTCCTGATCGCTTTGATGATAACGTTTTGGCTTTAGTCCGGCAAGCGGATGTGATGATTATTGATGCTACCTACACCGATGAGGAATACAACGATCCTCAGTATTCTAAGGTGGGTTGGGGTCATTCCACTTGGCAGCAGGCAGTCAAAATCGCCCAGGCAGCCCAAGTTAAGCAGCTAGTTCTATTTCATCACGATCCCGCCCATAATGACGATTTTCTTGATCGCATTGGGGAACAGGTAAGAAAGATTTTCCCTGAAACTATTCTCGCCCGGGAAGGCCTCTCGATCGAACTGCGACCGGAAGATGATCAAATAGATGAAGCGTAATCTAAGTCACTGTTCCCACCATGAAGATAACTGCTGTGGATGCTCAAAAGCTTATCCCCCTGGGCGCAGATAGGATAGAATGGTAAGTATCTAAGCACAATTAATTACACATCTAAGCCACTACTCCGTCAGACTTCTGCTGTGAGTAAACAGTGAACTGAAAACTCAAATCCGATCCCTAATAGCTGTATCCCGTCTCCTGTCTCCTGTCTCCTGTCTCGACTAGGAAATTAACTTTGCACGACTACTTATAACTTGATCTGGGATTTTCTCTGGTGCTATATTATAAAAATGTCCAATCAATCCTCACCTAACTCCACAGAAATACAAGCAATTTTTGATCAGATCGCTCCCGAATATGACCGACTTAATCAAGAATTAAGTTTAGGATTACACCGCGTCTGGAAATTAATGACAGTCAAGTGGTGTCAACCCGAAAAAGGCGATTTTGCCCTCGATGTCTGTTGTGGCAGCGGCGACCTGACTAACCTATTATCAAAACAAGTGGGTAAAACCGGCAAAGTGATCGGACTAGATTTTTCCCCACAACAATTAAAAATCGCCCGTCAACGTTTTAGCGCCACTAATATTAACTGGATGGAAGGGGATGCCCTCAATTTACCCTTTGCCGATTCTAGCTTTGATTGTGCCACTATTGGCTATGGATTACGCAATGTGGTGGATATTACCCAATCTTTGGGGGAATTATACCGAGTCCTGAAACCGGGTGCTAAAGCGGCGATTCTGGACTTCCATCAACCCACCCAAACCATCGCCAAATTATTCCAAAACTGGTATCTCGATCATATCGTCGTTCCCGCCGCCGAGCGTTACGGTTTAACTGACCAGTACGCTTATATTAGTCCCAGTATCGATCGCTTTCCCCAGGGCCCAGAACAGGTAAAATTAGGCTATCAGTCGGGATTTTCCAGCGCTGTTCACTATCCACTCCTAGCAGGACTGATGGGAGTGTTAGTCTTGAAGAAATAACCTACTGACATTTCCGTTTATTTTTTGCTGCTAAATTGAATCTCCCTACTCTTTGGACATGGATCTTACCGCCGATCGCGGGGGCAATTATTGGCTATTTTACGAACGATGTAGCCATAAAAATGCTATTTCGTCCCTACAAGGCGATTTATATCGGTAAGCGTCCTCTTCCCTTCACTCCGGGGTTAATTCCTCGCAATCAAGATCGATTAGCTGTCCGGGTATCGGATACGATCATGGGTTCCCTGTTAACTCCCGAGGAACTACAAAAACTGGCTAAACGACTCCTCGACACGGAAAGGGTACAGGGGGCGATACTCTGGCTGTTACAATTAGCTTTAAAACAAATAAAAGGCGATCGGCAAGCAAAAACCGCCGAGATTTTGGCGGCGATTCTTCACGATTTATTCGGGGAATCTTTAGCAAGATTACTAAAAGTTTTAGCCCGACGACAGGACTTTTTAGAAAAACAGATCAATCAAATTTTTGATCGCCTAGTCTTAGAATTTTCTCTCAGTGAACAACAGGCGCGACAATTCTCCGATTGGTTATTAGAAACTGTCCTACCTGCTGATGTTATCCGTCTAGCTTTAATCGATTTTTTAACCGATCGCAATATTCAAGTTATCGATGAAGGATTTCGGGAAAAAACCAGTGGAACCTATTGGGTAGTAGCCAATTTATTCGGTTTACGCAATGCTCTCGCTCGCTTACGCACTTTTTGCCTTGATGAAAAGGATTTAGCTAATACCAGAATCAAAGAATTATTACTATCTTTAGAGATGCGTAATCGTCTGAAAAACTGGTTACAAAGTATCTCTTTGCAAAATTTACCTATCTCCACCGTCAGACAATTGCGTAAAACCACCAGAGACACGGTGCGAATTTATATTCAAGAAAGTGGCGAACAATTTTTGCAAGATTTTGGACAAACGATCGACTGGGATCAAATCGCTAATTTAATTATTAATCGTCTGCAATCTTCGGAGTCAATGACTACATCATTAGGGGTAATTAGTCAAGAGTTAGCGTTAATTTTAGAGCGTTATCTAGAGGAAGATTTAGAGAAATTAGTCGCCCAAATGATCCCAATTCTCAACATCGATCAGGTGATCCGCGATCGGGTAAATGCCACTTCTCCGGCCGATCTGGAAAATGCTATTCAAGGAATTGTTAAACAAGAATTACAGGGAATTGTTAATCTTGGTGGTATTCTCGGTCTTCTAGTTGGACTAATACAAACAATTATTTTAATTGCACAAAATCCGGCGTAATAATTGGGGGGTTAAACTAAGTTAACCCACCAGAATCATCCCGTTTATTGTTAAGGTAAAATCAAAAAACTTCCCTGACAGAAAAGAGTTTGATCGTCAAGAATAAAAGATTTAATCTCCACATCTTTGCCTAAATCGACGGTAAAAGGTTGCAAATCAATAGATAAATCTGGGGCTAAACCTTGCCATTGTCGGGGATTAATCCCTAAAGTGCGGGCATCTTCTAGGGTAATATCAGCGCTAAAAATTACTTCTGCACCTGTTTCTCTATGGCCGAGAAGAGAGAAATAACCCTGATTTAAGAGAACATTTTTCCAGTTAAAACGCTGTTGTGAGATAATTTCTCTGGCGTTAACAATTCCGTTATTTTCTAGGGAAAAAATTAGTAAATCGGCAAAAGCATTAACTAAAATAGTCGAGGCGATCGAATTATTTAAATCCTGTTCGTTAATTTCCACCTCACCGCTAACCCGAATAGGTTCCAAAATCTTTAGGGGTTTCCCTCGCAAAACCTGCCCGATATTAAGACGAATATTTTCCCCTCTTAATTGCGCTTTACCTAGATGTAAACCCTGATAAATCGCCTTTCCTACGGCTAAAAATACCCCAGGGATATAACCGCGCAAAATTTGCCGATCATGACCTTGCAGCTGCATTTCTAAATCTTCTATCTGTTCTACTTGCGTTCTTAAGAACAGACGTACTGCTGGCGGCAAAACCTTACTAATAATCTCACTTTGAGTATTAACCCACATAAACGTTATCTCACTCACTCCACAATGTTTCTAATTGTAACAGAGCTAGATCGATCGAACCATGAGGGGCTGCCGTCAGCTATCCGTTAGGGACTTGCGCTTTGATAATGTACCTTTTGGGCGAACGCAGTTCGCCCCTACATTGTGGACAAAATCCGTTACTGTAGGGGCGCAATGCTTGCGCCCTCCGATCGATTGGGATATTATTCCCACGCAAGTCCCTTATAGGTAAAAACTTCGCTACTTTCTTTTCACTGATTACTGATTACTGAACACTGAAAAGCCACTAATTTTTAGGTTTTTGAGGCGTTGAGGGAATTAAAACGAGGGGAAAGATAGGCGACTAAAATTCCAAGGGCAAAACCGATTAAATTGCGGAAAAGGGGCAGTAATTCACTGGTGCGAGTAACCACCGGTCCGATGCCAAAAGCAACAAAGAGGATAAACCAGAGGGGAGAGACAATTAAAACCCATTGCCAAGCGAAAACCTGTCCTTCTTTGCGGGGAATACCGGCAAAACCGAAGACTAAACCGCCGACAATTGAGGTAATTAAAGTTAAAATCCACTGTTCCCTCGGTAAACCGGGGACCACCGCACAACCACCTTTAACTAAACAGCCTTTTACCGTGTCTAAGGATTGTACGATCGCATTATTTTCGCCATTTTCCCGGACAAAATACATATTACCGAAACGGGCCTGTAATTCGATCCAAAAAGTGCGGGGTAAAAATTCATAGACGGCATCACCAATACTAAAAGATAGTAGATTACCGCCGCGACCATCGGCCACTAGGAGAATACTTTTATCATCCAATCCCCAGAAATTAATCACTGCTCGGCCGGGGCTGCGGTCATATTGGGTTAAAACTCGCATTTTCCAGCCGGTTTCCCCTTGAAATGTCTCGATATCTTGGATTAATGCCTCTTCCTGTTTTGCGGGTAGATAATTGGCTAAATCAACGATCGGAGTGGTTTCATTGGGCAGTAATTCGGGATTATTCACCGCTAGAGCTTGATCCGGGCAGATAATCCAACCCAGACAGCTAATGACACCAATTACAAGAGCGATCGAGATTCCTCGGCAAAAACGATTGAGCATAGCACTTCTAGACAATGAGAATTTTTTCAGCAAGGGTGTAGGCTAACTTTCAGTTTCTTTACACTTATTTACTTTATCTTAAGGGAATTCTCAACTTTAGTCACCCAGTTAGGGACTTGCGCTTTGATAATGTACCTTTTGGGCGAACGCAGTTCGCCCCTACATTAATGTACCTTTTGGGCGAACGCAGTTCGCCCCTACATTATGGACAAAATCCGTTACTGTAGGGGCGCAAGGAACCTGCGCCCTCCGATCGCCCAGGTTTGCTGATCACCCTAAGTAGGGGGAGAGCCTTTGAGAGTCCCCGCAGCTAAGGGACTTGCGCTTTGATAATATGCCATCTGGCCGGCCTGATTCTTCTACAGAGCGATTTTCTGGCTAGGATATTATTCCCACGCAAGTCCCTTATCGGTCATCAGATGCGAGTTTTCAGTTCACTCTCCAGAAACTCAACTCAAGCTGATGAGGTCTCAACCAGTGGCATTAACCGGATCTTTTGCCAAAATGGAGTAAATATAGTAGCGGGGGAATGGTCAATGACAGCACAGGAAGTATTAGAGTTAATTCAACGGGCAAAAGACGAAAGAGCGGGGGAGTTGGATCTGTCCGACAAAAACTTAACAGAAATTCCCCCCGAAATCGCTCAACTCACCTCCCTGCAAGAACTCAACCTCAGCAATAACCAAATCAGGGAGATTCCAGAAGCGCTCGCTCAACTCACCTCCCTGCAAGGCCTCGGCCTCAGCAATAACCAAATCAGGGAGATACCAGAAGCGCTCGCTCAACTCACCTCCCTGCAAAGCCTCTTTCTCGACAATAACCAAATCAGGGAGATACCAGAAGCGCTCGCTCAACTCACCTCCCTGCAAGGCCTCGGCCTCAGCAATAACCAAATCAGGGAGATACCAGAAGCGCTCGCTCACCTCACCTCCCTGCAAATCCTCGACCTCAGCAATAACCAAATCAGCGAGATACCAGAAGCGCTCGCTCAACTCACCTCCCTGCAATTCCTCTATCTCAACAATAACCAAATCAGGGAGATTCCAGAAGCGCTCGCTCACCTCACCTCCCTGCAATTCCTCTATCTCAGCGATAACCAAATCAGGGAGATTCCAGAAGCACTCGCTCAACTCACCTCCCTGCAATTCCTCGACCTCAGCAATAACCAAATCAGCGAGATACCAGAAGCGCTCGCTCAACTCACCTCCCTGCAATTCCTCAACCTCAGCAATAACCAAATCAGCGAGATACCAGAAGCGCTCGCTCACCTCACCTCCCTGCAATACCTCTATCTCAGCAATAACCAAATCAGGGAGATACCAGAAGCGCTCGCTCACCTAGTCAACCTGAAGCGATTAGTCCTCGAAAATAACCCGATTACCAACGTTCCCCCGGAAATTATTCGTCAGGGATGGGGTGAAGAAATATGGGATGATGGCAACCCGCAGGCGATTTTTAGTTATCTCAAGCATAAAGGGGAAAAACGCCCTCTTAATGAGCTTAAAGTTTTATTGGTGGGGGAGGGGGATGTGGGGAAAACTTCCCTGTTAAAGCGGTTACTGCACAATACCTTTAATTCCGGAGAACCCAAGACCCCCGGCATTAATATTGAAAAGTGGCAACTGCCCCAAAAACCCGATATTCGCCTCAATATCTGGGATTTTGGCGGTCAGAAAGTGATGCAAACCACCCATCAGTTTTTTCTGACTAAACGCAGTCTTTATCTGCTTGTCCTCGACAACCGCAAAAATGAACAGCAAAACCGTCTGGAATATTGGTTAAAACTCATTGAAACCTACGGAGGCAATTCTCCCGTGATTATCGTGGGTAATTGTGCCGATGAAAATCCCCCGCAAGTTAAGATCCGCACCCTCCAGAAAAAATATCCCCAAATCACCAAGCTAATCGCCACTTCCTGTAAAACCGGTGCGGGAATCGAGGAACTTGTGCAGGAAATCGCCTCTCAAATCGATGCTATTCCCCATATCAAAGATTTATTGCCTAATAGTTGGTTTCAGATCAAAACTCAACTAGAAACGATGCAAAAGAGTTATGACTTTATTTCCTACGAAAAGTATCAGGAAATGTGTCAGAAAGCCAAGATTAAAGAGGCCAGCGATCAAAAAAGTTTAGTGCAGTTTCTCCACGATCTCGGTATTGTCCTCAACTACCAAGATGATCCGCGACTGAATGAAACCAATGTCCTGAACCCGGAATGGGTAACTAGCGGTGTTTATGATATTCTCAATAATGGCTCTTCGTTACTTGGTATGGTTCGATAGGGGGGCATAAATCGACTAAATCCTTATCTGGCAAGGGATTTAATTGATTAGTTCGCTCTAGACGAAAATAATTGACAAAAATCGCTAAATGCCTTTCTATATAGGGGTTCCATCCCTTATAACCCCCGTCCATTGCATAACACAAACCGAAGAGCCTCAATAATCACGATTTGATGGTGCAAAAAAAGGGCATTCTTTCACTGCCAGATCTGGCAAATATTCTCAAACAACCCCAACGTTATCCCGAAAATAAACGCGGATTTTTGATGGATTTGATGGGAAAATTTGAACTCTGTTTTCCTCTTGATGGGTACAGTCCCGCTCGCTATCTAATCACCGATCTTCTACCCATCGATGAACCGGATGTAGATATCTACGAAAACGCACCTTTACACTTCCAGTACCGTTATGATATCCTGCCCGGTAGCATTATTTCCCGCTTTATCGTCCGTAATCACCAGATGATCTATAAAACCATGCGTTGGCGTAGTGGTGTGGTTCTGACAATGGATCTTAATAAAGCTTTGGTGCGTGCCGACGAGGAAGATAACTATATCAGCATAAAAGCCCAGGGTTCCCGTGCTAGTGCGCTTTTAGCTATTATTAAGACAGATTTTGACAAAATTCACGCTACTATCCCTAATTTAGCCGTACAGGAAAAGTTAGTGATTCGAGAATTGCAAGGGGAACAACCCACCGGGGTAGAAGTTCCCGTCGATTATCTCCATCTGATAGAACTCGATCGCCAAGGCATCGTCGAAGCAACTCTCCCCGGTTTGCGCGGCAAATATAATATCCGCGATATCTTAGAAGGGGTGGAATCTAAGACAGAAAGAGAAAGATATCTCGACGAAAGGGAGGAACGTGGCCGCAAAAGCCGAGAAAATCGCCCTATGAGTCCCAAAACGCCAGAAACTCCCAATCTCCTGAAACCTAGTCTCGCTTTGTTGCTGGTTTTCGCTGTGGTTACTTTTATCTTTGCGGTGCTTGCCAATACTGTGCCAGTGGTACAGTTTATTACCAGCGTTTTGACAATTATTTTTATCTTTGCTCTTATTGTGATTGTGTTATTGCTCTGGACGGGTAAAATCAATGAAACGACCTTCAATCAGTTTTTAGAGGGTTTTTGGCGATCTATCACGATTTTTAAAGGACAAGAACCAAAAACCAAGAACGATGACACTTCCCAAGAAACCCCCCCATCGGAGCAGTAAAGATTTGATTACCACAGAAAGGTAACTTAGGCGAAAAACTTTACAAATATTTAGGGTTTGCTGAAAAAGTTTGTTGGTGGGGTTAGGATTCAGGATTCAGGATTCAGGAGTCAGTCCCGATGAAAAAATTTTCACCCCCACAGATGAAAGAGGTTTCCTTCCCCACACCCCACACCCCACACCCTACACCCTACACCCTACACCCCACACCCTACTTCCCCATCTGCTTAACTGCGTTTCCAAGTATTCCAAGCGACTTTAAAACCGATCAAGAGGCGACGGCTGCCACGATCGAGCTTGCTAAGACCAGCTTTAGCACTACCGAGACTGCGATCGACTCCTTGAACAACTTGGCGGGTACTTTTGACCCCTTCATCGATATTTTCAGTTAATTCGCTGATTTCCGCCCCTGTCAGGCGAATTGCTTCTAGAGTCGGGGGAAATTCCCGATGGAGGGTATCGAATAATTTTTCGGCACTGCGGGCTGCCCGGGCTAACTCTTGCAGAGCAGGTAAAGCGGCGATGAAAACCGCCGTTAAACTAACGGCGACTAGCAGTAAAGAACATCCTAGCCAGAAAATAGGTTCGGTCATTTAGTAGTGATTCGAGTGTTGATTATCGCCTTGGGGGGATTCTTGCGAGTCGGGGAAAGGATTGTCTGTGGCTAGACTTTGACTAGCTTCGATTCCGGCTGTCACCGCCTCTTTTAATCTCATTAAAGTATCATCCCAATTACGCCGGGCCGATTCCGATAGGCGATCGGCCTGCAATTGCATCGTCGTGGTCAGATCTTCGGCTAATTCTGGCAAAGCCCTGGCGGATTTTTGCAGAATTCGACGGGTTTCTTTTCCAGATCTGGGCGCTACTAATAAACCCGCCACTACTCCGATCGCACTGCCCACTAAAACCCCGACGAAGAATAAGCCGCCGTTACCGTTATTGTTATCTGCCATAGGATTGCCCCTGTACTTAATTCCCAATTTTACGGGCAATTACACTTCTCTTGTGCAGTTTCTTCGGCAAAAATTTTGACCTGTTGCTCTTGGTAAGCAGCAACAGACCTAGAAGGGATAAATTGAGAAAAAACTAGCGATCAGGTAAAACCCGATTTTATGGCTGACTTTGAGCCAATAAGGAAGTGAAAAAGAAGAACCTCTGGGAGTCTTGCCGTGTTTCGACCCCAAAGGTTCCTCTTATACTGAACTTATACTCCTCACACAATATTTATATTACACACAACCCACTGCTTTTGTCAAGAGGTTTATGACATTTTTTTCCACAGACCTCTGGCCAAATTAATTTCCCAGGGCCGTTAGGCGCTCTTGTCGGGGACAGCTATCAATATCAACTATTGCCTTCAAGCCACGTTTTTAAATCTCGTTCTGGTTTGGCCACATTGAATAAATGTAAACCAAAATCCTCTGAAATATCTTGACAAATTTTCACTCCTCTGATGCTGTTGCCTTTTTCATCTAAAAGGGGCGAAAAAGTCCCAATTCCCAACTGATGGGGGACTACTGCCGTAATTCCGCCCCCGACACCGCTTTTTGCTGGTAATCCTACCCGATAGGCCCATTCTCCTGAAGCGTCGTACATTCCACAGGTAAGCATAACACTGATCACATCTTGAACGTAGTGTTCATCGATCGCCCGTATTCCTGTGATTGGGTTGACACCTCCATTAGCTAAGGTAGCAGCCATCAGAGCTAAATCGTGAGCATGGACGAGAATGGCGCATTGTTGACAGTAAAGATCGAGGGTTTCTTCAATTTTATCGCTAACCATGCCAAAATTTAGCATCAGATAAGCCATAGCCCGATTGCGATTGCCGGTGGATTTTTCCGAGAGAAAAACGGGGACATTAATCTCGTGATCCCTACCCGTATAGCGTTTAAACATTTCTAAAATACGTTTTAGCCTTTCGGTGGCATTCTGTCCGGTGATTAAATCCGTGGTAGCGATCGCACCAGCATTAACCATAGGATTATAGGGACGATTGGTTTTTTCATCGAGAATAATCGAGTTAAAAGCTTCTCCCGTGGGTTCAACACCGACTTTACTATTAACGTATTCCCTTCCGTGATCTTCTAGAGCTAATCCAAAGACAAAAGCTTTAGAAATCGATTGCACTGTAAAGGTTTGCTGACAGTCTCCCACCTCAAAAATCTGACCATCAGTGCTAATTACGGAAATACCAAACCATTCTGGAGCTGCTAGGGCTAATTCCGGAATATAATCGGCGATATTACCCGTCTGTAAATCAGAGTATTTTGCGTGAAGATAGTTAAGATAGTTCCGAAAAGGATAGACTAACTCTTGCTCGGAATTGACGGGACTAATAAAATCTTTTGGGGAAGCCATAGAGGAGTATAGCAGTTATCGTTTAATTGCCACTCTAGAGACGTTAATAGGCACATCTCTAGAGAATTTCTGTAATCCCTAATTAACTTCTCGAACCGCGATAAATGCGATCAGCTTGGGAGGGTTCTAAATAAGTATAGCCCGGTTTTTGGGTTGAGGAGCCGTTCTTTTTGGCCACAGTATTAACCGCAGGAGTCGCTTTTTTTAAGTCCGCATGAGTCCTGATATAATCCTCAGAAATCTTGAAGGGATGACTATTGGGAAGGTGACGACTAGAGGGTAATTTTTCTTCTGGTTCGGGATGGGTAATTTTACTATGGGGAGCGACAAAATCGTGTAGGATGGGATCGTAGGATAAAATTTCACCGGTTTCAATGCGAAAAATCCAACCGTGTAGAGATAATTTACCCTGATGTAATCGGGAACGAATAATTGGATAGCTTTGCAAATTACTTAACTGATTGAGAACATTTTCTGCTACTGTCACCTCGATCAGTTCTTCCCCTTCTAATTCTTTGTAATTATCCTTAACTAAACGTCGAGTAGCTTCTGCTTGTTTTAACCAATCGTAAACTAAAGGCATTTCATCGGCCAGACTCTGCAATTTTAACAAACCTTTCATCGCTCCACAATGGGAGTGACCGCAGATAATTACTTGCTCGATGCCGAGAGCGTTGATAGCATATTCTATAGATGCACCCTCACCACCATTAGTCGCTCCGTAGGGAGGAATTATATTTCCCGCATTGCGAATTACGAATAATTCCCCCACCTCCGCTTGGGTAATTAGGTTAGGATCGATACGGGAATCGGAACAGGTGATAAACAGGATTCTCGGTTTTTGTCCGTGGGAAAGTTCCTCAAATAATTGCCGATGTTCATCAAAATAACCACTCTGGAACTTTTCTAGTCCCTCTAGGAGTTTCTTCATAATAATTTTTCTGGTTTAGTTCGATCGCTATTGAGTCGATCCTTTCAGCATTATCGGGCATGAGATAACAGCAATGCAACCGGCCAGATTAGCGATCGCTATTGGCTGCGAGATCGGTTGTATTTTGTTAAGATAAGATACAAACTGTATCTAAGCAAATTTTATTTTATGGAAACTGCAACAATTTTGGGTATTTCGATCGCTGCCGCTTTGGTGGGGATTACCGCTTTAGCTCTTTATACCGCTTTTGGACCGCCGGCAGCAGAATTAAGCGATCCTTTTGAAGATCACGAAGATTAATTCTTTAATAACCATGTGGCTATCTGCCAAGGAGAAATTTGCTCCATAGAATCGATCGCTCTTTCTAAACCGTCGATCGATTCTTTTATTGTTAATTGTAATTGATTTTGCCAATCAATAACAGCGTTTTCTCCCTGACATTCATAGACGCGCATTACCCAACCCCGAGAGGCTGTTTCACTTGGTTTGAAACTCATTAAAATTAAGTTATCGGCCGAGAATTTTAACCATTGTGCCACGGGTGGCAACCGGTTTGATCGGGAAGAATTATTAATAAAAATAACGGTGACAGGTGAGTTTAACTGCCAAGCGTGATGGACAGTTTTCGCCGTTTTCCAGTCCCCTTGATGGGGATATATTGCATAGGTAAATTCTTGTTTCCCCAGATCCGCCTCGGGATCGGGCCAGCGGGGACTTCTCAACAGAGTTAATCGCAGTTGCTGGTTAGTAGCATCATAGCCATATTTATTATTATTTAAAAGACTCACCCCGTATTGTGCCTCTTTATCGGTTAAATCCGCCCATTTATGGGCGTAAACTTCCCATTTTGACGATTCTGGTTCGTGATCACGCTCGATCGCACCACAGGCAATTTCATAGGTGGTAAAATCGCTGTTTAGGGTAAGAGGAAAAGCGGTTTTTACTAAAGTATGTTGCTGTTGCCAATTAACAATAGTTTTAATCTGGAGAATAGGAGAATCTTTTTCTAAGATATAATCTTGACAAAATTCCGAATCAGCTAAATTTCTGATCACGCGAATCTGCCAGCGCAAGGGACCACATTCTAAGCATTCGATCGATTTTAATACTGTTTTAGGTAAGGGATATTGTTGATAATTCGGATCGATATTCCAAGCGTCCCAATATTGTCCTTGATCTTTAAATGCCTGTAATTGATTACCAGCAGCTTGCAGGATTTCTCTTTGATTAATTATATCAAATATACTATCTATATCCCCCGTTTCTGAGTTAATAGTAACTTTAAGCAAGCCATTATCTAAAATAAATTGGCAGTTAGTTAAATTTTGCTCGGCTGCTGGCTGATTGGCAACTAACCAAAATAACTTATAACCCACAGAAGGAATATTTTCAGCGAGAAATAGTAGCTGATTGTCGTGGGATAATTGCGAAGGACAGAGACAATTGTTTAAGTCATAAACCGAGCAATTTACAGATTCTACAGCCAAAGAGATAACCTGGGATCTTTCCCAGTTAAGAGAATTAAAAACTAGAAAAGGTTTTGCGTGGGGATGGGGGGGATTAGGCAAATTAATTTGATTAGCAATTGCCTGTAAAGCTTGATCTAAAATTGCTTCACCCGTGCTGATAACTTGCTGCCATAAATGATTAGCATCCCTAAACACTTCCGGGATAGAAGTACCGGGCAGTATATCATGAAACTGATTTAATAAAACCTTTTTCCAGGCGGATTCTATCTCGACTTTCGGATAGGGAATCTCTAGTAAAATATTAGCCAGAGAAGACCATAATTCCCCTTGATACAAGAGGATTTCACAGTAACGATTATAGGCCTTTTGGTCGGCGTGGGTAGTATAACAACCGCGATGGAATTCTAGATATAATTCATCATCCCAGATAGGAAGATTACTTGTCTCCAGACTATCCAGATAAGTTGTTGCTTGGCTAAATTTTAACTGGGGGAAAAAAGGAGATTTTTGCCAACGTTGGGCCACTTCTAACATATCACGAGTCGGACCGCCGCCATGGTCGCCAACACCGGGCAGCCAAAAAATATCTTTTAAGCCGGTTTGCCGTTCCCAATTGAGAGCATGATCGGTCATAATAATTGGATTAGTATCCATAACTCCGGCAACATTGGGAGGAGACATGAGGGAAAGAATTTTACTGCCATCGGGAGATTGCCACCAGAAAAAACCGTGGGGAAATTTAGTCGTATCATTCCAATGTAGTTTCCCAGTTACAAAATATTTGATGCCAAAGGATTTAAGAATTTGTGGCAATTGGTAGGGAAACCCAAAGGTATCTGGCAGCCAAGCAGTTTTAGTGATTTGTCCAAATTTTTCTTGAAAATATTTTTGTCCATAAAGTAGTTGTCGAAATAGGGATTCCCCAGAAATTAAATTGACTTCTGGTTCTACCCACATCCCGCCCAAAAGTTCCCAGGATTGCCCTTTATATGCCTCTAGAATTGCTTCAAACAGGTCAGGATGATGTTTTTCTATCCATTCGTAAACTAGGGGGCTAGAATGACCAAATATGAGGGCAGGAAAATCTTTTTGCAGGTTTAAAACCGAGATAAAAGTGTTTTTTGCCACTTGCCAAGTTTCTGCCAACGGCCACAACCAAGCCATATCTAAATGTGCGTGGCCGAGAAGATGAAAACTGCGTTCTTTGAGAGGTTTAGCGAGGGGTTGCAGGGATTGACGAATTGATTCTAGGGATTGATTAAATCTATCTTTGTTGGTGACATTATACCAGTCAATATTCTCGAGAGTAGCGGTAAAAGCTGCTAAGTTTTGAGGATAAAAAGTTTGTAGATAATTATGGAGAATGGTTAATTCATCAGCAACAAAACTAGGATCGATCGCTTGGCTATATTCATAGATTAACTCTGATTTCATCAAACCACCAATATCATGATTGGGACTGACTAAACGGAGAGTAACAATAATTTCTTGACCAGTAGAGACCGAGTTAGAAAGTAAAATGCGCGTGGAAGAATCAAAGAGGTCTCCTGCTTGGATAAATTGATTATTAACATAAATTTTGACATCTTCCGCCCACCAAGTTAAGATTAATCTCAGGTCCATTCCCGCTAAAGGATAACCGGCTAAATGTTCGGGGACAATAATTTTTTGAGTTAGATATTGAATTTGTCTGCCGGCTGGCCAAATAATGTATTGTTTTTCATTGAGGGTGACGGGTTGAATTGGTTTTCCTGCTGCTGTAGCAATCAACCAATTTTTCTGAACATCTCTGCGAGTGAGGTGAGACAGTTTAGCGATGTTGTCAAGGGGAGACATGAGCCAACAAATAAGTTAATTTTGACTATTTTAGGCGATCGAGGACTAATTGGGGTCTGCTGAAAAAGTTTTTCCTAGGGGCAGGGTGTAGGGTGTGGGGTGTAGGGTGTAGGGTTTTACCCATTTTCAGGGGGTCAATTACCTAATTTTCAGGGAAAAAGTCCCTAAATTTCCCCCCCCCGATCCCTCCAATGGCTGGTACTTTTTGATTTCAAAAAAGCCTAAAAATATTATCCAACAAGGTTTTTAGATTTATTCAGCAAGCCCTACTTAATCTCATCCTTCAATGGTTTATTGAGAATGAGCAGGGAAGAGAAAGCCCGTGATGAGGATTGAACTCATGACCTCACCCTTACCAAGGGTGTGCTCTACCACTGAGCTACACGGGCATTGATCGTGGTGGGCCGGGCCGGATTCGAACCAGCGTAGGCGTAGCCAACGGATTTACAGTCCGCCCCCATTAACCACTCGGGCACCGACCCATTAATTCCACGATTAACAATCATAGCACCCTTAGCTAAAACACACAAGTGTTTAGGGAAAAAATTTTTGAGCCATAAAATAACTCCCGTTAAAGCCATGGCTTTAACGGGAATTTTCTGATAATCTTGAAGATTACTTCAAAGCGTCTTCTTCCTTGTGGGTGAGGATCACACAGTCAGAGGTAGGATAGGCGACGCAGGTGAGGACATAACCCGCTTCAATTTGATCGTCATCTAAGAAGGATTGATCGGATTGATCGACAGTACCAGATTCAATTTTACCTGCACAGGTGGAGCAAGCTCCTGCGCGGCAGGAATAAGGTAAGTCCAGTCCTGCTTCTTCAGCTACATCGAGAATGTACTCATCATCGGGAACCTCAATTGTAGTATTAAGTCCTTCAGATTCATTTTTCAGGGTGACTTTATAAGTTGCCATCGGTTGTTCCTCTTAATTAAATGCTAGTGAAAGCGGCAGTCTCTACAATTGCCTCTCGCTCGTAGTCAGATTGAACGATTGGAGCGAGTTTCATTTTTGATACTACGGGAAAATCTGCCTGACTCAGCCTTGCATTAGTAATGACAGTCTTAAATAAACTTAAAATAAAATTTACTTATATATCTAACCCAGAATTCTTGAGGATACTTGCTCGATCTCTAGATAATTTCATCCCTCTACAATCTAGTCAAACTAGCCACCACTAAGCATTTGGAGCGATAATGTTAATCGTTTTTTTCGTCTTGAGCCGATTTTTATTAAATATTAATTTAACTTATGGTTAAGATAGATGTCGATGAATTGTCTTTAACCCAGCCAAGAAATTGCTTTTCGGCACTACTGCCGGTAACACATCTAGGGAAACTAGGAAAAAATATATTGACAATCAAACCAATAAATGATAGAGGGGGATAAATCCCCTGTTGCCAGGGGTAGCATCCGTTAAAACGGATGGCTAACCCTCCCTGACGATTTCTTGGTTTTCGGATTGTCAGTTTTCCAGGATCTGGTTCACCGATTAGCAAACCCTAATTACTTATTAGGTTGGGGAGTCATGCGTAGATAGGGTTTGATTTCTTCAACTCCTTTGGGGAATTTGCTGCGAGCTTCTTCAGTGGGAATAGAGGGAACCACCACACAATCGCCGCCGTCGGTCCAGTTAGCCGGGGTAGCCACTTGATAGTTATCGGTGAGTTGCAGGGAGTCGATTACCCGCAGGATCTCGTTAAAATTGCGTCCCGTGCTGGCAGGATAGGTAATAGTTAAACGTAATTTTTTGTTGGGATCGATGATAAACACCGAACGTACCGTGAGATTGTTGAGGGAATTGGGGTGAATCATGCCGTAGAGATCGGACACCTTGCGATCGCCATCGGCGATAATCGGATAGTTAACGGTAGTGTTTTGAGTTTCGTTGATGTCATTAATCCAACCCCGATGGGATTCGGCACTATCGACACTCAAAGCGATCACTTTCACATTACGTCGCTCAAATTCTGACTTAAGACTAGCCACCGTACCTAATTCCGTGGTACAAACGGGGGTATAATCAGCCGGGTGGGAGAACAGCACCACCCAGCTATCTCCTACCCACTGGTGAAAAGAAATCGGACCTGCACTAGAATCTTGTGTAAAATCTGGAACGATATCACCCAATTGGAGAGCCATAATTGTGTCTTCCTTATTATATATTTCAAGACAAGCAACAGTTTATGATGCCATAGGAGTGCTGTTCTTCATTGATAATTTTAGGGATTTGTAATAATTGCATTAGCCATCAGCCTTTTCAGGGATCAGGGATCAGATTTGAGTTATCAGTTCACTGATCTCCCGGCTCCCCCATCACCCAACCCCCAAAATCCTTCCCCTAGTACGGCCAAATGGGTTATCGGAAATTTGGGTTGAAAACCCCGTCCTTTTAGGACGACTTTGTGCTAGAATGCTCGTAGGTTGCTGACCGTGAGAACGTGAGGAAACAAGTTAAATGTCCTACTCCGTCATCTCAAAATTTCTAACAGTCAATGGTGTTTAATTAAGTCCAAACTGTCAGAACGCCAAACAATTAAATACTGTGGGACACACAGAAATTTACGCTTGGGGAGTAGTCTTTGAGAGTGCTTGCCTTATAGGTGTAGTCTGACTAGACATGAAACTGTAAGACCAAAATTAGCTTTGCTAGTAGAGGCAAGATTCAGCCCAAGAATCTCCGCCCGAAAAGTGCGGAGAGTGTCAAGATCTGGTCTAATGGCATGATATAACTTTTTTAACTAGGTATCAGCGTTCAGCTAATGGCTAGGCTCCGGTGGCAAATCTCAACTACCCACCCTATGCCTAGTCGGAAAGCTGACGGCTTCATTTCTTGTCCTGATCGTTAATTTGCCTTGGTTTTAGGAGACCACAACTGCAATGAAGAATCTTGTTCGTCTGCTGGCGGTAATTGCCTTGATTATCGGGAGTTTTTGGGGCAAAGTTCCCGCTCAAGCTCTCAATCTTACCTCGATCGCCCTTCCCTCTCTTCCTGTGGCGGTCTTAAATGCGGCTGATGCCAAACTAACCACAGAATTCGGGGCGAAAATCGACCTTAATAACAGTGATATTCGCGATTTCCGGGACTTGAGAGGGTTCTACCCCAATTTAGCTGGTAAAATCATCAAAAACGCCCCCTACGAAGAAGTGGAAGATGTCCTCAATATCCCCGGACTCTCAGCCACTCAAAAAGAGCGTTTACAGGCTAATCTGGAGAAATTTACCGTTACTGAGCCTTCTAAAGAATTTATCGAGGGTGATGACCGTTTTAACCCCGGAGTTTACTAAATCTAGTTAATTACGGTTTTAAAAAAATTTCTAGGTGGGCGATCGCTCACCTTTTTCAGTGATCAGCTTCTGAAGGCAAGAGGCAAAAGAAAGAATCTGGCATACTGCCCCAAGGGAAAGACTGGCGATTTTTGCCAGAGATATAGAGAAATGAAGTGCTAGAATAAATAGAATTTATCAATTAACTCCTACATGGTCGTTTCCTCGCAACTGCCGAGTTATCAAGATGTTTTAGTGGTGGGATCGGGGGCGGCGGGATTGTATGCCGCGCTGTGTTTACCCCCTAACTTAAAGGTGGGTTTAATTACCAAAGAAGATTTAAAAACTGGGGCTAGTGATTGGGCGCAGGGAGGAATTGCGGCAGCCACGTCCCCGGCAGATTCCCCCGTTTTCCATTTAGAAGATACCCTGAAAGCTGGAGCGGGCTTATGCGATCGCTATGCTGTGCAGTTTTTAGTCGAGAAGGCCCCCCAAGCGATCGCTGATTTGCTGCGGTTAGGGGTTAGTTTTGATCGCTCCGGAGACGACTTAGCCCGCACTCTTGAGGCTGCCCATTCCCAGGCCAGGGTGCTGCACGCAGCCGATCGCACGGGGAGAGCGATCGTCAGTACCCTGATGGAAAAAGTGACCGAGCGGCCCAATATTACCATTATTCCCCAAGCGATCGCCCTGAAACTCTGGCTTGACCCGGAAGGGCAACGCTGTCAAGGTATTTGTTTACTCCATCAAGATCATCTCTGTTGGCTGCGAGCGCAAGCAGTCATTCTGGCTACGGGAGGCGGCGGTCAAGTCTATGCCCAAACCACTAATCCCGCCGTTAGCACGGGGGATGGAGTCGCCCTCGCTTGGCGTGCTGGGGCAGTGATTCGCGACCCAGAATTTTTTCAGTTTCACCCCACCGCTTTGACTGTGCCGGGGGCACCGCGGTTTTTAATTAGTGAAGCGGTGCGCGGCGAAGGAGCGCATTTAATTGATGACCGGGGGCGGCGTTTTGCCTTCGATTACCATCCGGCCGGAGAATTAGCCCCCCGGGATGTGGTGAGTCGGGCGATTTTTAGCCATTTGCAAAAAACCTCCGACGATCCCGCCCATGCCAAAGTATATCTAGATTTAAGACCAATCGAACCGGAGCGTCTGCGTTATCGTTTCCCCAATATTATCCGCATCTGTCAAAAATGGGGCATTAATGTGCTTGAGGATGTGATTCCGGTCGCCCCCGCCGCTCACTATTGGATGGGAGGAGTGGCCACAGATTTAAACGCCCGCACTTCTCTATCTGGTTTGTATGCGATCGGCGAAGCCGCTAGTACAGGTGTTCACGGGGCTAATCGTTTAGCTAGTAATTCTCTCTTGGAATGTATTGTCTTTGCGGCAAGTTTAGCTGCAATAGGTCTGGAGCCAGAAAACTTTCTGGGGGAAAGACCCGAAAAACCCTTAGAAATTGCGGAAAACTGGCAGGAAGAACAGGAAGACTGGCAAAAAGTACGGAGAGAATTACCGATTTTAATGTGGGAAAATGCGGGAATTTGCCGATTTCAAAACGAGTTAGAAACTGCTATCCTACGGGTGCAACAGTGGAAACAACAATTAGAATCCCTAAAGATGGGACAATTTCTCCAGAATCTTCTCCCCGACAAAGGACAATTATTTTTGTGTCCCTCGGTGCAGTTAGAGATAAGAATAGCGATCGAGACATTAAATCTTCTAGATATCGCCGACTTAATTCTGGAAAGTGCCTTATTACGGGCAGAAAGCCGAGGTGGTCACTATCGGGGCGATTATCCAGAAACCGTAGCTAATTGGCAATTACACACGACTATTCAAGGTCGAACCTGGCACAAAACTCCGGTACAAGCTTAATTGAGCCAGTTTTTCACAGATAATCCCTCAGCGCTAAACAGTGGACTCTATCTCCGATCCCAGCAGCGGCACTATTGGCCTGACGCTGACCGGGGGCTTTTCCCAATCATCCTAGTCTATGACCCATCTCTGGAGTTGAGTGCCTCTCATCTATAGCTTTTAGGCTATCATACTTTTACCAACCCCCAAGCAGTTACATAAATTCTATGATCAAACCTAATTTTTTATTGTTGTTAGCTATCGGTGTGAGCAGTTGGGGTCATGATTTTCAGGTTTTATCCAAGGCTAACGCTCAAACTTCACCTGGGTTAGGGCAAACCCAGACTTTCGCCACTTACGAGCAGTTGATGAAAGCTGGTTACGAGGCCAAAAGCCAAAAGAATTATCAACTCGCCGTGGAAAAATTTCAACAAGCTCTGGCACAACTTCCGAACGACCCCTCTGCTCAAAATGCGATCGCTAATACGAAGAAGTATCTAGGTCAAACCACCAGGGCTGCCAACGCTGGCGCCGAAAATGCGGCTTCACCAATACCATTAATTGCTGGCTCGGCCTTGTTATCCATCGCTTTATTGGCAGCTTTACTATCGCTTTTCTTCCAATATCGTCCCAAGGGCAAAGCCTCAAAACGGCGCGAAAAGACAACTTACGCCAATCCTAAAAACCCACTCGACAACTTTTCCAGGGGCAATGGCAATCCCTTCGGCGCAGACACCAAAACTGACAGTGACATTAATGGCAGTGGTGACGAGGATTTCGACCCTTCTTTGCCCGTACAAGCTACCTCCCGCATCCCGAACGTAGATTTAATCTTGCGTTTAATTGAAAGTCTTCGTGATAACGATCCCCGTACCCGTAGAAGGGCGGTTTGGAAGCTGGCACAGGTGTCCGATTCTAGGGCAATGCAGCCTTTAGTCGATAGCATGGTGGATGGAGATTCCTACGAACGCAGTTTAACCCTAGAAGCTCTCGCTCAAATCTGCACCCGCTCCCTGCGACCGATGAACCAAGCTTTGGCTATCTCTCTCCAGGATAAAAATCCCCAGGTGCGGAAAAATGCCATTCGGGATTTAACCAGACTCTACGATATCATGTCTCAGATCAGTCAATTAATTTGTCATGCCCTCGATGATCCCGATGAGGAAGTGCAAGAAACAGCACGCTGGGCAGTTAGACAGTTAAATCTGCAATTAGCTCCCCGTTTAGATATTGCTCCCCTAGAAACTACTGGTGAACCAGAAGATGACGATGTACAGGATACTTCCTTCACCGACACCACACCGACCTTCACCGAAACTACACCCAACTGAGGTGCAAAATTGAGTCGAAAACTGTTATTTATCTCCACCCCCGTGGGATTTTTGGGATCGGGGGACGGCGGTGGCGTAGAACTAACTATTTATAATCTCGCTCGCACTCTAAATAAGCAAGGGTACGCGGTGCGGGTAGTGGCTCCAGAAGCCTCGCAATTGCATGATATCCCCTTGATTACTATAGCAGGAAATGCCCAGATTTCCGCCCAAAGTCAAGGCAGGGAAGCCCCGATTTTAATGCCCGAAAATGCCGTTTTGGCCAATATGTGGCACTACGCCCAACAGGTACAAAATGAGTACGATTTAATTGTTAATTTTGCCTACGATTGGCTCCCTTTTTATCTCACTCCTTTTTTTGCTACTCCCGTCGCCCATTTAGTCAGCATGGCTTCCGTTTCTTTGGCGATGGATCATATTATTCAAAAAACCTACCGCAGTTTTCCCCATTTACTCGCTTTTCACACCGTCGTCCAAGCAGAAACTTTCTCAATATCTCCCCCCTATCGCTGTTTGGCTAATGGTTTAGACGTATCTTTGTATCAGTTTCGGGCCGATCCTTCCCCCTCTCTGGCCTGGGTGGGACGGATTGCCCCGGAAAAAGCTCTAGAAGATGCGATCGCCGCTTGTCAACAGTTGGGCGTACCTTTACGCGTTTTCGGTCATATTTCCGATCCTCTCTACTGGCAAAATTTACAGGATAACTATAGTTTCGATTTAGTCGATTATCGTGGGTTTTTGCCCACCAGGAGCCTACAAAAAGAGCTAGGCGACTGTTTTGGTCTGTTGATGACCCCGCGCTGGGTTGAGGCTTTTGGTAACGGAGCTATTGAAGCTTTGGCCTGTGGTGTTCCCGTAGTTGCCTATGGTCGTGGTGGTCCGGTAGAAATTATTGAAGATGGAAAAACTGGTTTTTTAGTTGAACCCGATAGTATCGAGGGATTAGTTACAGGAATTAAAAATTTAGACCGGATCGATCGATCTTCTTGTCGTGCAGTAGTGGAGCAAAAATATTCCCTAGAAGCTTTAGGAAATCGAGTTATTAATTGGTTTGAAGAAATTTTTGCTCGCAGTCAAAAATAAATAGGTTCTCTTGGTTTACTCTGGTTAAATCTAACCTAGCATACACTTTTCTATCGGGTTATCCCAGAAGGGTTCGGGAGCAACCATGGAGACACAAAGAACGCAAAGTCAAAATAGACTCGATATTAATTTTGCTTAGTTACTTAGATAAATTTTTCTGCTAGAGTTGATTTTAAACCCTGTATTATCTATGGCAAGATTGACCCAAGAATCGTTATGTGACGAGGCAGCTTTCTTCTCAGCTTTGGAATCTCAACATCAAGAATCTTCACTCTATGGTGTTACAGATGGTAAAGCGATCGGAACTTACTTAGAACAAAAGTTTAAACTATATCTAAAAGAAAAATATAATTTTCTTGACGGTAATTCAGCTAGTGGGGTTGATTTTCCTGATTTGTTAGTAGATATCAAAGTAACAAGCATGAAACAACCTCAATCATCTTGTCCTTTTAAATCCGCAAGACAAAAAATTTTTGGCTTGGGATATTCCTTAATTATTTTTGTTTATGAAAAGTTAGATAATAGCCTAAATCGTACTGCCAGTTTAAGAATTATCAGGACAATTTTTGTCAGTGCCGAAAGAACAGGCGATTTCCAGATGACTCGTGGTATCCGCAATATCTTAAACAATCAGGGAAACAAAGATGATTTAATTGCTTTTATTTTAGATAAAAACTTACCTGTTGATGAAATGGAAGCGGCCAATATAGCTGATGAAATTCTTGTTCATCCCCCGGTGCAAGGTTTTCTAACTATTTCTAATGCGTTACAATGGAGATTACAATATACTAGGGTAATCGATCTTGCCGGTCAAGAAGAAGGATTAATAGCCATTTATAGAGAGAATTATTCATGCAAGCTTCTCAGGTTAAAATTGAATATGGAGACTTTCAAACTCCCCCGGAATTAACCGAAAAGATTTGTCAAAAATTATGGCAAATTCAGGTTAACCCCGATGTTATTATTGAGCCAACTTGTGGTATAGGTAACTTTTTAAAAGCGGCATCACTTACCTTTAAAGAAACTGAAAAAATTCTTGGCTTTGAAATTAATCCTAATTATATCACTCAGATTAATCAAGATCCGCAAATATCCCAAGATCAAAGAATACAAGTTGAACAGAAGAATTTTTTTGATTGTGACTGGTATTCCTTGACTCAATTATGGTCAGAAAATATTTTATTCTTGGGGAATCTGCCTTGGATAACCAACTCAAAACAAGGACTTATTAACGGGAAAAATTTACCTCAAAAAAGCAACTTTCAAGGCTATCATGGTTTAGATGCTATTACGGGAAGAAGTAATTTTGATATTTCAGAGTGGATGTTAATTAAGCTCATTGAATGTCTCAATCGACGTTCAGCTTATCTGGCAATTATCTGTAAAACAGCCGTATCTAGAAAAATTTTAAACTATATCTATACTCACAAAATTCATCTAGTTTATTCGGCAATTTATCCGATCAACACTCAAAAATATTTTCAAGCTAATGTAAATGCTTGTCTTCTGTTTTGTCAATTTGATTCTTATTCGGAAAATTATTTTTGTGATGTTTTCAAAAGTTTTGAGGAAGGGGAATTTCAGCGCATTGGTTATCAAAATAATATCCTAGTCAGAGATTTAAATACTTTTACTAGATTAGAATATTTATATCATCGGCATCCTCAAGAAAAATGGCGTTCAGGAATTAAACATGATTGCTCAAAAATAATGGAATTGCAGTTAGTTAATGGAATTTTTATCAATGGTTTAAAGGAAGTTGTTGATCTTGAACCTACCTATCTTTATCCTCTCCTGAAAGGTTCAGATGTGGCACAAAATCGCCTAGAGGTTATCAATAAATACATTTTGGTAACTCAGAAGTTTATCGGTGAATCTACAGAAAATATACGCGATATAGCACCAAAAACTTGGCAATACTTAGTTGATCATAAAAATTATTTTCTGAGTAGAAAGAGCAAAATTTATCAAAATCAGCCAGACTTTTGCATATTTGGTGTGGGTTCTTACAGCTTCTCCCCTTTTAAAATCGCCATTTCTGGACTCTATAAAAAACTAAATTTTAACCTTATATTACCCTATCAAAATCAACCCGTTATTTTCGATGATACCGTTTACTTCCTAAGCTTCGATGATTTAGATACCGCTCAAAAAACCTTACAGCTACTCAACTCTTCCCCAGGCAGAGAATTTTATTCATCCTTGATATTTTGGGATGAAAAAAGACCGATAAAAACCCGTATTTTAAATAGTTTAAATGTATCAGTTTTAGCCGAGAAGTTGTTATCCTATAAGCTTTAATTTTAGCTGCGTTAATAACCCACCTGACAAGATTGGCGATCTGCTATGCAGTGCCTTCGACATCGCACTATATCGATTGAGTCTCATTGACGATTCGATCGTAAAATAGCAACAGATCAAGAGATTACAGGTTCTTCGTTACTTGGTATGGTTCGATAGGGGGGCATAAATCGACTAAATCTTTATCTGGTAAGGGATTTAATTGATTAGTTCGCTCTAGATCAAAAACAATTGACAAAAATCGCCAAATGTCTTTCTCTATAAGAGTTTCATTTTTTATAACCCTGTCCGTTGCATAAGACAAACCGAAGAACCAGATTACAGGTCAAATATGCCGAAATTTGTTATCTGGGGTAGTTATTGTGAAAATGTGCTGGAAAAACGCGCACCCTATCGTCAAGCGCATCTAGAGGGATTAAATCTACAGAAAAAACCGGTAATTCTCGTTACTATCGGACTAACGGCAGATTTAAGCCAAGTTTTCGGAATTTATCAGGCAGCCAGCGAGTCAGAAGTGCGAGAATTAGACGATGAGGCTTCAGTTGTCATTATTCTCAGTTGTAAACATCGAAAAAATGCTTACAGCGGACTATAATATAAGTCCATATCCTCTAGATTGATCCCTAAAGAGTGAAAAAATGGTAGATAACCAAATTGATTTACGGTGGTGGCTACTGAGTAACTTGGCAAGGGTTGAATATTTGCCAATTATTTACAGAATATCGGTAATAGTCACTTTTATTATCTTCATTTTTTGCGCTTTTTCTCCTCTCATATTCCTGAGAACTCCCACAGGTAAGATACAGAAATTTTTATCGTCAAATCTAATATTTATTATCTCCTTAGTGACTTTTATTTTGGCAGCACGCTGCCCAGGTTTCTTGCCACCAATGCTAAATCCCGATGAGGCGCAGTTTACCGCAGGTGCAATCAAACTGTTGAAAGACCCAGTTTTCTGGCGTGCGATACAGGTTCATCCGGACCTCTCAATGTCTATCCTCTGACTCTACCAGCTTTTTTCTGGTTCAGAATTGAATATGCTAGTAGTCGTGTTATCGGCCTAATCATGATAATTAATGACATTTTTTGACTATGTGCATTATACAACCCACATTCCGCACCCTAAGCTGTCACAGAGAGAAATTACGGAGAGAAAAAATCAAAGTGAGCATAAAAATAAACATAAGGAGCGAAAAAAGGCATTTGAGAAACAGTAAAGCACCAAAAATGGCATCAAAACCTATTCTCAATAAGGAGCAATAAGAATTAACACCACCTAGAGGAGTCAACAGATAAATAAAAGAAGAAATCCAAGAGATAAATCATAATTTAGACTAATCAATTAAAGTAAAAAACTAAATTATAGACATAGTAAAGTGGAGCTATAAATCAAAGATATTAGCTCATGTTCACTCATAGAAATTAAATTGATAGAGATAATAATTAGGTGGCTAATTGATAGTAACGTAAACAATCATCTGGTAAAAGACGCAAGATAAAATCTCTGTCCTTATTCCAATTAGAAATATGTTCCTCCTGATTAAGTGT
>NZ_JADEVX010000223.1:0-6101 GCF_015207925.1 Microcystis sp. LEGE 00066
TTATTAAGGGAGATCCCCCCGCCTACCGGCACCCCCCTTATCAAGGGAGATCCTCCCGCCTACCGGCACCCCCCTTATCAAGGGGGGCAGGGGGGATCAAACCTAAAATCCATTTTTAATTTAATTACAACCAGCTACTTATACCCCAAATTCCCTACTGTAAAGCAATCGCCATCGCTTCTTGGGGAATTTGTCGGTAAATTGGTTTTAAAAATTGTTCTATGGCATCGGATTCGGGGGCAGCCAGGGGAAAATTGCCTAAAATGTCGAGAATGGTTTGATTTTCATTCCCCGGCGTGATGACGACGAGGGAGGGATCTAGCTCCTCATCGTACTGCCAAAAGCGATCGATAGTGCTTTCGGGGGCAGTTTTTTCGACTGCTGTGGGGGGTTCACTGACGGCTAAAGGTTGATTATCAGAGGAATAGGAGCGTTTTTCTCGTAAAGCTTCCAGAATTTGGTTTTTAGTTCGGCCGCGCAGTTGCAAAAGCAGGAAGGGATCGACACTAAAACGATCGCCCAATTGATAGTACACTGCTCCTATATGTTTGCAGGGGTTGGCTTGATCGGGACAGGTGCAACGAGAGCGAATATCGGCTAGGGAAAAGGGAAACAAATTCACCCCACTATCGATAAAAACACGCTCAATATGATCGGGCATTTGTCCGGTGAGCAATTGAGCGGAATAAATGGCTTTTTTGGAGAGAAGCTTAATAATATAATCCCATTCTTCATCACTAAAAGCCGCTAGGGATAAATCCACTATATAAGGCTCTGGTTCACTGCCTTGCACTCTAGCAATAACTTGCGAGTCTTCAAAGTCAATACTTAAAACATTGCCCTCTCTAGCGTAGAGTCTAGCTCTTTCCAAGCGTTTTTTAAAGCGATAGGAATCGAGTAGTTCTAGCCATTTTTGTACCCACCAAGTTTGTTCTGTCATTTTTTATTTACCTTACAGCTGATCAGCTTCGTTACCAAGAAAAACGCCAATTCAAAAAGGAAACACATTAGCCTCGATGCTTGACTAGGAAAAGCTCATCAGGTACTGTCTGATCAATATAACAACAAATCAGACCCAAAAACGAAGCCCTCAACATTTTAACATAATACCATTTTTCTTTATTCGTGGCAGGTATCCTACTCCCCTCTCCCAGAAAGGGGTTGGGGGTGAGGGCAATTAACCATCTCTGCCATTACTTGAGAAAAATGGTATTAGTATTAAGATAAAATTATTGTAGTATCAACGGAAAGTGCGTAAAAAAACTTACTCCCAGGGATTTTACCAAAATGTCTAACGAAACCGTTACTTATAGTCTTGAATCCGTCCTCAAGGAAATTAAAGACAGCATCAAGGAGGTTAACCAAAAAATCGATACCTTGCAACAGGATATTAACCAGAAATTTGATAAAATCGATGAACGGCTCACTAAGCTAGAAGTAGGACAAGCAAAACTAACTGAGAAAGTCGATGGGATGGATAGAAGACTAGAAAAGGTGGAAGGAACCCAAAAAAATCAAGTTTGGACGTTAATTATCCTTTTAGGAGGAGCGATCGGAACGGCAGCGTGGCGATCCTTTTTTTCTGGTAATCCTTAGAAATATTAGCATAAGTAGCTGGTTATAATTAAATTAAAAATGGATTTTAGGTTCGATCCCCCCTTAATCCCCCCTTATTAAGGGGGGCATCTAATAATTTTTAACGCCTACCTACTTAATACTAAATTCTAGGCAATAGGTAATCAGTTTTTAATAACCAGATTTATGATTATAATAAAATTATTATACTATCATTACTCCCAGGGATGTTACCAAAATGTCTAACGAAACCGTTACTTATAGTCTTGAATCCGTCCTCAAGGAAATTAAAGACAGCATCAAGGAAGTTAACCAAAAAATCGACACCTTTCAACAGGATGTTAACCAGAAATTTGACAGCCTACAGAAGGATTTTAACCAGAAATTTGATAGCCTACAGAAGGATTTTAACCAGAAATTTGATAGCCTACAAAAGGATGTTAACCAAAAAATCGATACCTTGCAACAAGATGTTAACCAGAAATTTGATAGCTTACAGAAGGATTTTAACCAGAAATTTGATAAGATCGACGAACGGCTCACTAAGCTAGAGGTAGGACAAGCAAAACTAACTGAGAAAGTCGATGGAATGGATAGAAGACTAGAAAAGGTGGAAGGAACCCAAAAAAATCAAGTTTGGACGTTAATTATTCTTTTAGCAGGAGCGATCGGAACGGCAGCGTGGCGATCCTTTTTTTCTGGTAATCCTTAGAAATATTGCCATAATAATAAATGCTAGGTAATCAGTCTTTAATAACCAGATTTAGGATTAAAATAAAATTATTGTACTATCATTAGTCCTAGGGATGTTACCAAAATGTCTAACGAAACCGTTACTTATAGTCTTGAATCCGTCCTCAAGGAAATCAAAGACAGCATCAAGGAAGTTAACCAAAAAATCGATACCTTCCAACAGGATGTTAACCAGAAATTTGATAGCCTACAGAAGGATCTTAACCAGAAATTTGAGAAAATCGATGAACGGTTAACTAAGCTAGAAGTAGGACAAGCAAAACTAACTGAGAAAGTCGATGGGATGGATAGAAGACTAGAAAAGGTGGAAGGAACCCAAAAAAATCAAGTTTGGACGTTAATTATCCTTTTAGGAGGAGCGATCGGAACAGCAGCGTGGCGCTCTTTCTTTTCTGGTAATCCTTAGAAATATTACTATAATTTCTCACTTTAGGGTAGTTATGAGGGGAAATTAGCAGATGTGAAACTCAGGTTAAAAATAAGGGATATTTAACCCATCCTACCGATAATTATGCTTTCCTCAACCATCTTTTTAACAATCGCCACAATGCCACTATTATCCCCCCAATTAAAACTAAAGGAAACTTAACCACCCCCAGAAAGAAAGCAACGATTAAGGGATATTTTCGGGTTTCTAATTGCCGAATTGCCTGATCGCACTTTTGAACATCCGCTGCTAACCCCAATGCTTGATATAATTCCCGCGCTTGAAGAATTGCTTCTTTCGCTTCCGATATACGTTTGAGTTTATAGTAGGTAAGTCCCAGATTAAACCAAGATTTCGCTTCACCCCCCCGATCACCGATTTCCCGTGTGATTGCTAAGGACTGTTGATGAAACTCGATCGCTTTTTGGTATTCTCCTAGGGAATAGTAAACAGTGCCTAAATTATTGTAGGAAGACGCTTCACCCCCCCGATCACCGATTTCCCGTTTGATTGCTAAGGACTGTTGATGAAACTCGATCGCTTTTTGGTATTCTCCTAGGGAATAGTAAACATTGCCTAAATTATTGTAGGATGCCGCTTCACCCCCCCGATCACCGATTTCCCGTTCGATTGCTAAGGACTGTTGATGAAACTCGATCGCTTTTTGGTATTCTCCTAGGGAATAGTAAACATTGCCTAAACCCATGTAGGAATTCGCTTCACCCCCCCGATCACCGATTTCCCGTAGGATTGCTAAGGACTGTTGATGAAACTCGATCGCTTTTTGGTATTCTCCTAGGGAATAGTAAACATTGCCTAAATTACCGTAGGATTTCGCTTCACTCCCCCGATCACCGATTTCCCGTGTGATTGCTAAGGACTGTTGATAAAACTCGATCGCTTTTTCGTATTCTCCTAGGGAATTGTAAACATTGCCTAAATTATTGTAGGATGCCGCTTCACCCCCCCGATCACGGATTTCCCGTGTGATTGCTAAGGACTGTTGATGAAACTCGATCGCTTTTTGGTATTCTCCTAGGGATTTGTAAACATTGCCTAAATTATTGTAGGAAGACGCTTCACCCCTCCGATCACGGATTTCCCGTGTGATTGCTAAGGACTGTTGATGAAATTCGATCGCTTTTTGGTATTCTCCTAGGGAAGAGTAAACAGTGCCTAAATTATTGTAGGATGCCGCTTCACCCCCCCGATCACGGATTTCCCGTGTGATTGCTAAGGACTGTTGATAAAACTCGATCGCTTTTTGGTATTCTCCTAGGGAATAGTAAACATTGCCTAAACTGGTGAGGGATGCGGTATATTTCCGGTTGGTTTGCTCCTCCTGTTGTTGGTAAACAGTGACTAATTCAAGGTAATAATCCGCTAGGGTTTGATAATACCCCCGTCGGGTGAGAAAATCATCGATAGCATGGAGAATATCAAAAGCAGAATCATAGACTTTTAGCTGACTCCAATGATAAAAAATTTCTAAATATTCTGTTACGTCTTTTAGGGTTTGCCAACGTTTTGTTTTTATAGTTGAAAGATAATAGGCGATCGCTTTTTGGTGTAATTCCCTTTGATCGCCGGCTTTGTATTGTGCATATTCCCAAACTAAAGGCTGAAAACTAAAAATTCGCTGGCGATTTTCCTCTTTTTCTTCTAATAATGATCGTCGCTGCAATTCTCGCAAATCTGCCGTGATCTCGGATAGTGCGATCTCTGGGTAATTATCCATCACCGCTTTGGCTGCCGGAGAATCAAATTCTCGGCGATAAATGCTGGTTTTAGTGAATAATTCTTGCTGTCTTTGGCTAAGTCGCTGAAAACTAGCATCTAAAACTAAAGCAATTCCCACTGTCTCTTGACGATGACTCCCCACCACCTGCGGATCGCTCAAAAGTTGCGATAAATTTCCTAATCCTAAATCCGCTAACCTTTCTAAACTGGGGTTTTGCGGAAATTCTGCTAAGATTAAATCCGCCACCAATCGCAGGAGTAATGGATGACCATCCACCCGTCGAGAAAAGTTCTCTAGATCCCCTGTTATTTGCGATTCCGCTAACAATTGCGCCCCTTCAGGAGGTTTCAAACCTTTTAGCTCAATCCAACGGTTAAAACCCATAGGTTTTGGCTTTTCTCTGGTGGTGACTATAATTTTGCTGGTGTCACCTTTTTCTATCCAAGCAGTGAAAAACTGCTGATAAAATTCATTATTCCAAGAACCATCTTCCCCTAATAAACTCTCTAGATTATCGATAATAATTAGGTGGCGATGGCGTTGCAATTGTCTGATTAAAGCTTCCTGTAAATCTATTTCTTTTTCGGGGACAGGATAACCAAATTCCGTCAGGAGTTGGCGAGCTAAACCACTAAATCCGCCCAGATTTCCCGCTTCCCACCAAAAGCGTTTTGGGAATAAATCTTCATCGTCCCCTAGGGAAGGATCGAGGGGAATTTCCTCCTTAAAAATTTTGCTGGCTAGGGTAGATTTTCCAATTCCTCCAACTCCTTTGATGCCAATCATCGCAACATTTTTATCATTAAATAACTGCTTAATTTGGGTGATTTCCTCCTTCCTTCCTTGCCAATAGGCGAGACTTTTTCGAGCATCTCCTCCCCTTAAAATACTCCTTTGACTACTGCGATTATTTTCTATTGCGTCTGCTTTTGGGTGCAGATCCGCCAGTCATTCAGGAGGGATTCCTAGATTTAAATTACCCTTAACTTCTTGAATGTTCAATTGTTGTTTAATATCTTTGTTAATTTGCGTACCAATTTGAGTTTTCGTTTCTGTTTGATTCTGATTAATTGTCATAATTTGTTGTGCTAGGATTTGGATTTCTTGGGCAAAATTGGGGTCTTTGAGCATTTCTACCTGTAAAAAAGGAACCACTTGCTGTTCAATCATCGCCTCGGATTTAGTTTCTTCTGCTGCCGCTAAAACCTTGGCTGCGGTGGGTTCCTTTTGTAACTTTTGCTTAATTTTTTGCCACAATTCTACACCTTTATCCATTGCTCCTTCCGTTAATTTACCGATAACAGCTTCAAAGGCGATTTTAGCGATTTCGGCGGCGGCTAATTCAGCTAACATAATTATCAATGGGGAGAATTTTTCGCCATTCTAGCACAACTATTTGGGGATGAAAGCAGCAAACTCAATCACTGATGTTATCGGGAATCACCGTTCCTTTGATCCCCCCTTAATCCCCCCTTAAACCCCCCTTGATAAGCTATCCATTAGTCACATCTTTCTTAACATAAAATTTGACAAAAAGAGAAAAGTGTGCAAGATGGCTCAAGGAGGTTCTATGGGGGGACTAATTTGATGAGATAGTTTCCAAGT
>NZ_JADEVX010000224.1:0-6092 GCF_015207925.1 Microcystis sp. LEGE 00066
ATACTTAATTTGTCCAGCCAACTGTTTTTTTGGGTGATCGCCTCTCCTCAAAAATAGTTACTTTGTACTATATGCCCATGCCAAAATCGGGGTTAATGCTCTATTTATTTCAAAATGAGAATTGCTGATCGGGTAATGAGATTAAAGACAGATGTTTTGTGGCAGTGGTTGGCTATGGAGCAAGTATTAATATACTATTTCTAGACAAAGCCTCAGAGTTGGCTAAAAATCCCAATACAACAACCCTTAAGAGAAAAGTCTCTGATGGTGCAGGTGGGTTGGTTGAAGTGGATGAAGTAATGCGAGTGTTTGTGAAACCGACTGCAAGTAATGGAACACCAATGGCTGAAGCCTTTAAACAGGCTTATAATGGGGTAGAAAAATTTATTTCTAATCATCCCGATAGCTTTCCACCCGTTGTTATTAATATAACCGATGGAGAACCTAATGATTTTAATGCTGCTACTACTGAAGCGAAAAAACTAGCACAACTTAAAACAAGTGACGGTAACGTGATTGTTTTGAATGCTCATATTTCTAACGCATCAGCAGGGAAAATAGAGTTACCTAGTGACAATGCTGGTTTTAACAATAATAAATTTGCTAACTTTTTGTTTGATATTTCCAGTGTGCTTCCTGATCCTCTTGCTGAGAGTGCCAAAAATGCGGGTTTTAATGTTCAACCTAATGCCAGAGGTTTTATCTTTAATGCTGATGCTGAAGCACTGATTAAACTTCTTCAATTTGGTTCTCAAGGAGCATTACGCTAAAGTTATTGTCATTAATTATGGAATCTCATCATAAAGTTTCAGTCATCCGTCGGTTCAGTGATAGAACTCATAAAGAGATGGAAACCATTAGCGGTTGTCAAGATAATTTTAGCTATAATGAAGCTAAGAATTGTTTTGCGATCGCCGATGGTGCAACTCAATCATTTTACTCAAGTATATGGTCAAAACTTCTTGTTGATTATTTTTGTGAAAATCCCCAGATTGATAAAAACAATTGGCAAGAATGGCTTGAACTAATTCAGCAAAAATGGTTAGAAGAAGTTAGAGCAGAATTAGAAAAAGCAAAAAGCGGTAATAATTTTGCCTGGATTGAGATTTACAATGGTTTGGAACGTTCTAAATCAGCAACATCTACCTTTATTGGGTTACAATTTATTGAAAATCAAGCAAAAATCTCAATTGTTGGCGATAGCTGTCTGTTTATTTTTCAGGGAAATCAATTAATTCAAACCTATTTATTGAAAAAATCAACGAATTTTAATGATAGACCTGGATATTTTGGAAGTCGCTCTAAAAATAATGATGATTATGAGCCAGAGTTTTTAGACATCGAATTAAAATACAAACAACATTCAGATAAGCTTTATTTTGTACTAGCAACTGACGCTCTAGCTGAATATATTTTTAAATATACAGAACAGCAAAGAGATATTTTAACAACTTTACTTACCATTAATTCAGAACAGGAGTTTGAGAATTTTGTAAAATCTGCTAGACATAATGGCACGATAAAAATGAAAAATGATGATGTCACTTTAATGATTTTAGAAGTCAGTGATCGTGAAATCGTCAGTTTGCCTACACAAACCAGAAAAGAAAATCAAAAAAATACTCCTATCATTTCACCTTTAAGTTATGAAACTGAACAGCCTTCTAAAGAAGATCAAAACAATTCTTCAAGCGTAGAAAAAGAACCTGAAGACAATACTGCTGATCAAAAGTTACAAGATACTTCTGGTTTTGCCAAAATAAGCTCCAATCTACAAACATTATTAAAATTTCTGCCATCTTTACCCATGACGCACCGCAATTTGAGAGGAGTTTCTTCTTCAAGTCCTCAACTGAGAGAAGACAAACCACCCGTAATTAAAGGAATAGATGGAATCCGTAATCTTCTCCTTGTTTTTATTCCTTTAAATATATTCTTAACTATACTCTCCACTGCGACCATATTATATTTTATTTCTCAGACAGCTAACAAAATAAATAGTATAAAAACTGATAGTCAAGTCACTAAATATGAACCTAAATATATGAACCTTGAAAAAGGAAATAAAATCTACAAAGATCAAACTTTTCAAGAAATTATTATTCTTGCTTTATCTGACTCATCTCAGGTTTTAATTTTAGAAGAAGGAGACAAATGGATTAAATTTCAGATTGATCTTTATGCTAATCAAGCAATCTTGAATCAATGTTCTACTTGTGCAAGGGATGAAATAGAAATAAAACCCAAGACAAATCTGAGAACTTTGGCTAGTGAATCAGAAAGGGATGTTTTTGGACAATTAAGCGAACTATCAAAGTTTAAAAAACTTGAATTTGATTCCCTTCCCAATTGGTCTAAATTTACATTTGTGGGGTATCTAAAAAAATGAAATATCCGCTTAGAACTGACTATGAAACAGTCGTAAAATACCCTGATAGATTTATATACGATGGTATTTTACAACAAGGAAAGCCTGTTAAGCAAAAGCAAAATCAGAACTTTTTACTGTCTCATAATGGCGGAAAAGCCGTTGTTTATGAAATTCAAACTAATCCTAAAAAATATGCCCTTAAATGTTGGATAGAAGATTTAGGGGATCTAAAAATTCGTTATAAGGCGATTGATGCCTATCTTAAAACAGTTCAACTTCCTTATTTTGTTGATTTTGCTTACCAAGAACAAGGAATTTTAGTCAATGGACAAAGATTTCCCATTATTAGAATGGAATGGGTTGATGGTATTAGCTTTAAAGACTTTATATCCAGTAATATTAATAACCCGACTTCTATCCGTAACTTTGCCGAAAAATTCTTAGAAATGGTTAAAATTCTTCATCAAAATAATATTTCTCATGGAGACTTACAACACGGTAATATTATAGTGCGTAAAAATGGTGATCTATGTTTAATTGACTATGATAGTTTATATGTTCCTCAATTAAGCAACGCAACCGACAATATTAAAGGACTCCCTGGTTATCAACATCCTAACAGAAATAAGTTATCTAAATTAAGTCCAAAAGCTGACTATTTCTCAGAAATGGTAATTTATTTATCATTGCTTGTTTTATCAGAAAATCCCAACTATTGGCAACAAATACAACAAGAAGAAAGGCTACTATTTTCCGAAAAAGACCTAATTAAACCTAATTCATCCAAGATTTTCAAAGAACTTAAAAATCTTTCTCCTGAGATTGTGTATTTTACCCAAGAATTAGAGAAATTTTGTCAACAATCAAATATTGAAAACCTACAAACTCTTGAAAATTTAGTCAACAATTACACAGGAGTTAAATGGAGTTTTGTGCCTCCTACTAACCCTATTCCAATCGTTACTTCACCTGTTCCTGTAGTTAATAATCCTACTAATTGGGGTTTTTCATCTAATCCTAATTCTACTCCATCCCCATACCCTCCTCCCTCAAGTCAAGGATGGACTTTCTCCCCTAACGGAGTTCAAACTCAAACCAGTCCAAAAAATACAACATCTTCAGATCCCTGGACAAAACTTGAAACCAATTCATCAAGTGCTTGGGATAAATTTGACACGGGTAAAACACCACCTCCAACAGATTGGGGTAAACTCACTCAACAACCTCCAAAAGAAGCACCAGTACCTATCCCAGATGAAAACATTTGGGATAAATTTGATAATATTTGGAAGAAACTTACAACATCCGTATCATCTATTTGGAACAAAATTTTGAACTGGTTTAATTAGCTATCTGATTATTCTGTGCAGTTCTCCTATCCTAAAATAAACCCCATTGCTTGATTAATAATTTTATTTTTTCAATCATAGCCTCAATTTCTTCGGGTTGATATATACCCTCAAAAGCTTCTAATGCCCCTTGTCTTAAAGCCGAAGAATAAGCATCATCTAAGGTTTCCTTTAATTCTTCTATTGTTAGATAATTTTCTCCAGTTTTACGTCGTTTATTAATGCGTTGAATCTGTCTAACAGAATTAGAAATAGAGGTTTCCCATGAGCGGGTACTGCGTTTTTCTGCTTGCTGTTTAATCAGATGTAATAGAACAATAATACTAAAGCTAAAAATCTTATTGAGCTTATCATCCTTGCTCATTTCTGTCATTTCCTCTACCAGGAGCAAGGCATCGGGAATATTTCCTACCAAAAGTAAATCCTTTAATTCTAACAATTCTTCCATATTGCCCCTATTATCAATTCAGTCGTTTTTTGAACCAAGCCAGATATAATTAACTTATTCAGAGAGGAATCGTCTGATTAAATCTTCTCGTGAAGACTCCAATAATAAACGACTAGACTCCATCGGTGATAACTTGAGCAACTCATCAACAACTTTTATTAAAGACTCATCCAATTCTCCAAACCTCACTTGCATTAAATTTTCAATAATTTGTCGTTGTCCTTGTTGAAGTCCTTGTTGAAGTCCTTCCCGTTTAGTCGCCTCTTTCCACTCTAAATAAGATTGAGATAAAGCCATAAATACCTCCCTATCTTCTGATTCTAAAAGATTGTTAATTTCAACACTCACACGCCAACTGATCAATAATTCCATGACATTTTGACGGAAGGAATCGCCAGATGGCAACTCAAGCAACTCTCTCACCGCTTGGCTTTGGGTTTTCCCTCGTCCCAACAATCTTAACAGTAAAGTGTCTGGGGTAATAGGTAACTGATTAATCGCTATAATTGCCGTTCGGTGAGAGGGAGATAAAAAGTAAATCCCTTCTGTCCAGTTTTCTAGTTCTAATTTAGCATCAAAACTCTCTAGGATCTGGAAACTAATAGAAGTAGCCAAAATCCATAATCTAGGTAAGTCATCCTCGTTTAACTCAGTTTTTTCCCGTTTCCCTTTCTGTTGAAGTTCAGCGAAAATCGAAAACAGTTTTAAGATACAGTTGCGAATTTCCGTTCGATTGGGAGCATTGCGAAAAGGCTCAAGCAAAGTGGCTCTTCTGGTTTCTGTGTGGAAACGAGGTCTATACTGATAGTTTCTTCGACAAAATAGTCCTAAAAGTGTTACCCGATAAGCATTTCACGATTCCATAAGCAAAAATTATCACACAAAGTCGAGAAGAGCCGCAAAGTGCTTGTTGTCACCATTTGCCCTAAAAGACCCAAAGATTGAGCATTTCCCCGCATATTAGGGTGAGGAGAGAAGAAAATATCCACCTGACGGGTTTCATCCGCCACCTCTTTGCTGACTTCCACCTTTCCCAGGGGAGACAGCAATTCTTCTAGGTATTGTTTGGCAAATTGGTCGTGAGGTTGTCGAGTCATGTCTTCAATCTTAGATCAGAAAAGACCCGACCGCACCCGACCCATTTCATAACCTCAGCTTATCAATAGTATAAGTAACAATAGTTTCAAACCCCTTTACAAACCGATACAAACTCCTTAAGATAGAGACATCATCAATCAATCGTACCTCGATAACTTAATAGGAATCATAAACCAATGACCACCACTCTACAACAGCGCGAGAGCGCTTCCCTGTGGGAGCAGTTCTGCCAGTGGATCACCAGCACCAACAACCGTCTTTATGTCGGCTGGTTCGGTGTCATCATGATCCCCACCCTGCTCACCGCCACCACCTGCTTCATCATCGCCTTTATCGCCGCTCCTCCCGTAGATATCGACGGTATCCGCGAGCCTGTAGCTGGTTCTCTACTCTACGGAAACAACATCATCTCTGGTGCAGTTGTTCCCTCCTCCAACGCGATTGGACTCCACTTCTACCCCATCTGGGAAGCAGCTTCCTTAGATGAGTGGTTATACAACGGTGGTCCCTACCAGTTAGTCATTTTCCACTTCTTACTAGGTGTCTTCTGCTACCTCGGTCGTCAGTGGGAACTGTCTTTCCGTTTAGGAATGCGTCCTTGGATCTGTGTAGCTTACTCTGCACCTGTATCCGCCGCAACTGCTGTATTCCTAATCTACCCCATCGGACAAGGTTCCTTCTCTGATGGTATGCCTTTAGGAATCTCTGGAACCTTTAACTTTATGTTCGTGTTCCAAGCAGAACATAACATTCTGATGCACCCCTTCCATATGTTAGGTGTTGCTGGTGTGTTCGGCGGTTCCTTGTTCAGTGCAATGCACGGTTC
>NZ_JADEVX010000225.1:0-6083 GCF_015207925.1 Microcystis sp. LEGE 00066
GGGGATCGACACCCCCCTTATCAAGGGGGGCAGGGGGGATCGACACCTCTCTTATCAAGGGGGAATTAAGGGGGGATTAAGGGAGAATCGAAAGATAGTTAAATATTTGACCCTACGCTCACACTTTTACTGTTGCGAGATAGAAAATAAAAACCGCTCGTAAGCTCGATTAATTTTTTGCATAATTTTAATCGCCATGACGGAGGAATTGTGATCGGGGTGATACTGACGAGCAAGCTGATAATATCTTTGCTTAACTTCTGAAAAACTGGCATTTTTAGAAACTTCTAAAACCTCCCACCAATCCTCGGAATCGGAGGGCAATATTTCTAATTCTCCTAACATTTCTGACCATATTTTTACCTTACCTCCATAACTACCTGTAATTAAAAATTGACCGTCAGGACTAAATTTTAAGGGAGCAGTTCCCCGTAAAGTTTTAATTAATTCTCCTGTTTGTCCTTGCCAAATTTTAATTTCTGTTCGGGAAGCACTAGCAATTAAATGGCGATGAGGATTAATAGCAATACTGATAATTGCCTGCTCGTGTGCCTGCCAACTTTTAATAATTTCTCCTGTCTTTATATCCCAGATTTTAATCGCTTTATCACTACCACCACTAATTAGATATTGACCATCATTACTAAAAGCTAAACTGTTAACGGCTGCCCTGTCACCGATAAAAGTTTGATAAGCATAACTATGATCAAATCGCCATAATTTAATAGTTTTATCATCACTACCACTAGCAATAATTTGGCTATCAGGACTAATAGCACAGGTATTAACTGCATCCTCATGACCGATTAAAGTTCGCTGCAATTCTCCTGTATAATAACCCCAGATTCGCAGAGTTTTGTCATTACTAGCACTAACAATAAATCTTTCATTGGCAGCAAAAGCTAATTGTAAAATTACACCATCGTGGCTATCGGGAGCATTCACACGAGCGAAAAAACTACTTTTATACTGCTTAGTGTCTAATTGCCACTGACTAATTCTGCCATCCAATCCACCAGCAATAATCGATTTACCGTTAGGACTTATAGCCAGACTTTGGAGCGGTTCATTAACTCCCACAAAGGAATAAATTAATTTACCCGTTTCTCGCTGCCAAAGTTTTATGGTTTGATCTTCTCCCGCACTAGCGATAATTTTACCATCAGGACTAACATCGATCGCCCCAATATTTTCCTGATGACCTTTAAGAGTTTGGAAACACTGCCAAGATAAACGCTCTGGAATAGTAATTTCTGTAGAATCTAACTGTTGATTTTCCTGAACAGATACTTCTTCTAACAGTTGCTGTAGTTCTGCCTCTAGATTTTCATATTTCCCCGTAACTTCTTGCCAAAATAAAGCTTCTTCGTACTCTCTAGTAATGCGATCAAAAAATTCTAGATTGCTATAAAAATTATTGTCGGAGTAGGTGGGAGATAACATTTTCATCACTCCGTAGATTCCTAACCCGACTAGGCCGCCAGCGATTGCCATAGAACCGACACCAACACCGAAAGCTGTACCTTTAACCGCGACTCCCACACCCCCAAAGGTAGAGTAGATACCGATTCCGCCAAGGCTTCCTATTCCCAAAGCTAACCCGACATTGTGATCGTTTGTTTCTAGTCCTTGCAGACTGGCATAAATTGCCGAACTTGTCAGGATGCCAATCCCCGTCATTCCCACTAAACCGACGCTTATACCGCCAAATCCGCCGACTAAGCCAATATTTCCCAGACAAGCAGATAAATTGGCTCCTGTGACTCCACCGACGGCGGGAATAACAAAATCGAGCTTTTTAGCCATATTTTTGCGAAATAATCAATTTAGTCATCGGGTTTCTCCTATAGAGTTTAGCCTAGTTTGGTATCGACGACTGACTCCCCAAAATTACTCTGGGGAGGGAAAAGTCAGAGGCAATCAGGAAAAATGATAAGTATTTTATGTATAAATAGCTTCAATGCTTAAAAATATTTGAATTTACAATCGGTAATATTTATTTTTACTTAAGAATTTATTGAGAATAATTATTATTTATTTACGAGGTTGCAATACTTCCAGCGATTCTGGTATAATTTTGCATTATGCTATGATGGCTTTTATTGTAATTTTTAAGGTTTTAATGGTCTGAGTTGTCTTAAAACCCCTGCTAAATCTAGATTTTTCCCTTGAGCAAAACCAAACACTTTCGCCAATTATCCCTTTTTTCCCTAACAACGTTGATCTAATTTTTGTGTAGTTTTGTTGCAAAGTCAAAATTTTTTTGACAAAATGGCTAAATTGTGGTATGGACAAAGTATAGCGGGTTGTGAATTGACCATACCTGTCACCTTATTTTCAGCGAATTATCAGAAAATTTGCCCACTAGAGTCGCTCTAGCTTGCTTTCTTTTTCTATAATAGGTGTTAATCTTCCCACACTTGTCAAACGGCTATGAGTCTCTGTCTCAATCCCGATTGTTCGCACCAAAACACCCCCACGGATAAATTCTGTCATAAGTGCGGTTCTCAATTACTGCTCAGAGAACGTTATCGAGCGCTAAAATTAATCGGTCAAGGGGGTTTTGGGAAAACATTTCAAGCCATAGATGAAGATAAACCCTCAAAACCCTATTGTGTAATTAAACAATTTTTCCCGTCAGCACAGGGAACAGGAACTTTAAAAAAAGCAGCAGAATTATTTAAAGAAGAAGCGATTCGTTTAGATAGTTTGGGAAGATACCCACAAATCCCCGAACTTTACGCCTATTTTACCGGTAATGACGGGCGACAATATCTCGTTCAGGAATATATCGAGGGACAAAATCTCGAACAAGAATTAAAAGAGGAAGGAGTATTTAACGAAGCCAAAATTAAACATCTTTTGTCAGAGATTTTACCGATTCTAGAATTTATTCATAGTAAACAAGTAATTCATCGCGACATTAAACCCGAAAATATTATTCGTAGAAAAAGCGATAATAAATTGATTTTAGTGGACTTTGGCGCAGCAAAATTTGTCAGTCATTTAAATCGTTCCATGACAGGAACAATTATCGGTTCTGCTGAATATATTGCCCCAGAACAGGGAAATGGTAAGGCAGTTAATGCCAGTGATTTGTATAGTTTGGGTGTAACTTGCCTTTATTTATTAACCGGAATATCTCCCCTTGATTTATTCGATGGGGGGGAACACCAATGGCTATGGCGACAGTGGTTAGTTAATAATCCTGTTAGTAATGATTCAGGGAATATTCTGGATAAATTAATCGAGTTTGGTACAAAAAAACGCTATCAATCCGCCTCGGAAGTGTTGCAAGCTTTGCAGATAAAAACATCAGTCTCTATACCCCAGACAACTATTCAAAAACCCGTTAATTTCGTTATTTCCGTTACTCAAACTCCCCCATCTATCCAGCTTAAAAGCGCCAAGGGAATCGATTATCGAAACTTAGAAGATTTATTAAAACGGCAGCAATGGAAAGAAGCGGACAAGGAAACCGCAAGAGTGATGCTACAGGTAGCCAATCGAACAAAAGAGAGATGGCTGAGAGAGGAGGATATCGATAATTTTCCCTGCGAGGATTTGCGAACCATTGACCAATTATGGTTGAAATATAGTAACGGAAAATTTGGCTTTTCTGTGCAGGCGAAAATCTACCGCGAACTCGGTGGGACGCGGCAGTATAATGAAAGAGTTTGGGACGCTTTCGGAGATAGGGTAGGCTGGCGAGTGAATAATAGCTGGATACAAATGCTGGCGAATCTGGAGAATAATAGCTGGATGAATCAGATTAATCTGGAGAATAATAGCTGGATATGCTACAAAGATGTTACTTTTGACCTAAAAGCACCCCTAGGACACCTCCCTGTGATGAATGGATTGGATTCCGTCTGGCGTAGGTGGGGTGTTTTCGTCTCTTCTCTCGCGTCGAGACTTGTAAAATGTAAAATCTAAAGTCCAGTCGGGTGCGTTAGGGAAGCATAAACCACCACCCTCCTATCCTGTAAAATAGGAATAACAAAACTGGCACAATTCTAGGAGAAGATATTTGCCGACTCAAAAACAGAAAGATACCGCTATCTTTATCTGTCAATTGCTTATCTTTTCTCTACCAACCGATATAGCTATTCCGATCACGATTCAGCTTATCAATAATAATCTAGAGAACTTTTAGGGGAAACTCCAATGCTAGAAATTAACAAAAGCTATGTATTAGACAAGGATCAAAAACCGATTGCCGTTAAGATTCTCATTGCCGAATTTGAAAAAATTACATAAATCCTAGAGGATTACGGACTAGGAAAACTCATCGAAAAAGTTGAAAATGATCAAAGGATTCAGTATGATAGCTCTTTATTGCGAACCGGACCGACGATGATCTATTCTGGATCCTAGCCTGACTTGCCAATCCCCACCGCCAAAAAAGAATAATGTACTGCGATTACCTGGTTCAAATCCTCACCGCACGCGTCTATGATGTCGCCCAAGAAACCCCCTTGGAATTTGCCCCCAATCTCTCCCAACGCTTGCACAATCAGCTTTTACTCAAGCGTGAGGATATGCAGTCAGTTTTCTCTTTTAAACTGCGCGGCGCATACAACAAAATGGCGCATTTGTCAAGGGATTTGTTACAAAAAGGTGTAATTGCTGCCTCGGCGGGAAATCATGCTCAGGGAGTCGCTTTGGGAGCGCGGCAATTGGGAACCCAAGCGATTATCGTTATGCCTGTCACCACTCCCCAAGTCAAAATCGACGCGGTAAAAGCCCGGGGGGGGATTGTCGTCCTGCACGGTGACACCTACGATGATTCATACACCTACGCGCGGCAGTTAGAAGCGGAAAAAGGCTTAACCTTTATCCATCCCTTCGATGATCCGGAGGTAATCGCCGGCCAGGGTACGATCGGTATGGAAATTTTACGACAATATCAGCAACCGATCGAGGCCATTTTTGTCGCTATTGGTGGCGGTGGCTTAATATCAGGTATTGCCGCCTATGTCAAGCGTTTACGCCCAGAAATTAAAATTATCGGGGTGGAACCTGTGGACTCAGACGCGATGAATCAATCCCTAAAAGCCGGTTATCGGGTGCGTTTGTCTCAAGTGGGATTATTTGCCGATGGGGTGGCGGTGCGCGAGGTGGGAGAGGAGACTTTTCGTCTCTGTCAGCAGTATGTGGACGAGATTATCCTCGTGGATACGGACGATATTTGTGCGGCGATTAAGGATGTTTTTCAAGATACACGCTCGATTTTAGAACCTGCGGGGGCATTAGCGGTAGCAGGAGCGAAAGCTTATGTAGAAAGAGAGGGAATTGAGGATAAAACCCTCGTTGCTGTGGCTTGTGGGGCTAATATGAACTTTGATCGTCTGCGGTTTGTGGCGGAAAGGGCCGAATTAGGGGAACGGCGCGAGGCGTTGTATGCTGTGACTATTCCCGAACAACCGGGCAGTTTACGGCGTTTTTGCGAATGTGTCGGCAAACGTAATTTAACCGAATTTAGTTATCGTATTGCCGATGAAAAAGAAGCACATATTTTTGTCGGCGCCCAGATCGAAAATCGCAGCGATGCCAAGAAATTAGCCGAGAGTTTTGAAGCTTGTGGCTTTAAAACCCTCGATATTAGTGATGATGAATTGACTAAATTGCATCTGCGCCACATGGTGGGAGGGCGATCGCATTTAGCCGATCATGAATTATTTTATCGCTTCGAGTTTCCCGAACGACCGGGGGCTTTAATGAAATTTGTCGCTTCCATGAGTCCCCACTGGAATATCAGCGTTTTCCATTATCGCAATAACGGGGCCGATTACGGGCGCATCGTCGTGGGCATACAGGTCCCCCCCGATGAAATGAATCAATGGCAAGCTTTTCTCGATACTCTCGGCTATCGCTATTGGGATGAAAGTCAAAACCGGGCCTATCAGTTATTTTTAGGTTAGAGTTGGCTGAATAAATCTAAAAACCTTGTTGGATAAGGCTTTTAGACTTTTTTGACCTCAAATCGGGGGTAAAATTCAGGCACTTTTTCCTTGAAAATTAGGTAACTGACTACCTCAAAATCGGTAAAACCCTACACCCCACACCCCACACCCCACACC
>NZ_JADEVX010000375.1:0-1150 GCF_015207925.1 Microcystis sp. LEGE 00066
TTTCCCCTCGATCGAGTATGACTTTCTCCTCAGCCGCAGACTTTCAAGACGAATTTGATGTCATCGTCGTCGGGGCAGGCCATTCCGGCTGTGAAGCGGCCCTAGCTTGCGCCCGTCTCGGTTGTCGTACCCTTCTCCTCACCCTTAATCTCGATAAAATCGCTTGGCAACCCTGTAACCCCGCCGTTGGTGGTCCGGCTAAATCCCAATTAACCCACGAAGTGGACGCTTTAGGCGGCGAAATTGGCAAAATAGCCGACCGCACCTATCTGCAAAAACGGGTTCTTAATGCCTCTCGCGGACCGGCAGTCTGGGCCCTGCGCGCCCAAACCGATAAACGGGAATACGCGGCGGTGATGAAAGGTATCGTCGAAACCCAAGCAAATCTCGTTATTCGGGAAGGCATGGCCACAGACCTGATTTTAGGGGCAAATGAGCAAGTTTTAGGGGTAGAAACCTATTTCGGCACTTGTTTCGCCGCTAAAGCCGTCATTTTAACCACTGGCACTTTTTTAGGCGGCAAAATCTGGATCGGCGGCAAATCCATGGCCGCCGGACGCGCGGGCGAATTTGCGGCGGTGGGTTTAACAGAAACCCTAAATCGCCTCGGATTCGAGACTGGTCGCCTAAAAACTGGCACTCCTGCCCGTGTGGATAAGCGTTCAGTGGATTACTCGCGCATGGAACCGCAACCGCCCGATGACGAGGTGCGTTGGTTTAGTTTTGATCCGGAGGTGTGGATCGAACGAGAACAAATGAACTGTCATCTCACCCGCACCACGGCGGCAACTCATCAATTAATCAGAGATAATTTACATTTATCCCCCATTTATGGCGGTTTTATTGACTCCAAAGGACCGCGTTATTGTCCCAGTATTGAGGATAAAATCGTCCGTTTTGCCGATAAAGAAAGTCATCAAATTTTTATTGAACCGGAAGGGCGCGATATTCCTGAACTTTATATCCAAGGCTTTTCAACCGGACTGCCGGAAAATGTTCAATTAGCAATGCTGCGGACTTTACCCGGTTTAGAAAACTGTGTAATGTTGCGGGCTGCCTATGCAGTGGAATACGATTATTTACCAGCAACTCAGTGTTATCCAACCCTGATGACGAAGAAGATTGAGGGGTTATTTTGTGCGGGACAAAT
>NZ_JADEVX010000226.1:0-6074 GCF_015207925.1 Microcystis sp. LEGE 00066
TCTCTTCTTCCGTTACGTCATTTCTTCGGCTAACATTTAAAATATCTCCTTCTTTTAATTGTTCGAGTATATTCTCGGCTAGTCTTTTCGTATAGGTTCGTTTCTTGGCGACAAAATCTAACTCTTCACTAAAGGGTTTTCGACAATTATCGCACTTAAATTGACGACGATTAACCTGTAGGTACACTGGTTGACCTGAGATTGGTAAATCTTTGACTAAATGTCGATGATTTTGGTGGAGTTTATCGCTCTCTAACCCACAACGAGGACAGATTGCTTTTTGATTTTTCGATTCGATTTGGCAAACTATACCGATATTTTCTAGGTGTAGATAGCCTTGAATAGACGTTCCTTTTAGGTTCAAAAATTTGTCAAGTATCATAAGTAAAATACTCTGGTTTTTGGCTATTATATCAAATCTTAACTCGATTGTCTATCTTTTGATATTAACTTGTTTGTGCCGTAAGTGTCTCCCTGTATAGATTTCAGCTACTTTTAGGCGTAGGTACTCTCATCGAATTTTATTTTAAGTTAATTATTTGCATAACAATTCCCGAAGAGCCTTTTATTTCTACTCACATCGCCAATATGTTTCTCATCATAACCATAACTATCTGCAATTTCTTTATAGGTTTTGCCGTTTAATAACTCTTCAATAATGTGTCGCTGAATATCACTAAGACTTTGCCCATCTTCCTCTATCAATAAATCTTCGATAAAACGCAACAAGTGTAAACTATCCTTCATGGTATGAAAGTGAATAAGTTGTTACCTATATTATAGGTCAGTTGTCATAAAACAAGATCAAGTCATTTCTGGCATTGTCTTAATATTTCTTTACAAAGCGTCAGGTCAAATCTGGTGGTGGTTGAAAAAAACCTCTGTTAAGCTGACAGAACAATACCAAAAACAACTACAAGGTCAGGATTTTTGGATTTAGATAATTGATTAAAAGGGTTGATATGCCTAAATTTGTTCTTGATAAATACGCTTTAGACTCGCAGAAATCGGAGGCTAAGGCAAAAGTGGTAAGTGAGTTAGGTTCAAATGCTTCAATTTCAGGTGATGTGATAGAAGTACCTAGTTATAACGCTACTAAGGTAGCTCAAATTTTAAGCAAAGTTGGTATTAAATATTCAGGAGGTTAAATTAAAATGTCCGCAAAAAATATCTGTCCTCATTGTAATACTCAAGACACTCTAAGATTGCCTAATATTATAGATAAATCTTTAGGGGTTGCAAAATTCATGGGTAATCCTGCAACAACGGCTAAAGTTACATTTGGTATGTTTGCCAGTACTCCTGGTGCTTTCGGTATTGGTGAAAGATATAGATCTGACGATGCAGTACCGTACAAAATATGTAATCGTTGCGGTCGTTGTTGTTTTTATTGTTTACAATGTAAGAAAAATGTTCCTCTCTCTTTTCGTCCTGATGCTTTTGATCAGTTTCCTTGTTCTAGCTGTTCCAGAATTTACTGGTATAGAGGGAAGTAAAACTGTCAATAGTTTTATAAACAGTCTTCAATTTTGTTAAATTTCAAGTCAAGTTTCAAATATTTTTATTACAGGAGGATTTTTAGAATGAGTAATTGGTTCGGACACATAGTAAACCATGCGGGACAGCATCTGGCGAAGCATCTGGGGCAAGAATTGTTTAAGAAAACTCCTGAAATTGCTCGGAAAGTAGAAGAAGGTGTCGAAAAAGTAGGAGAAAAAATTCAAGAATTTCAAAGACATCGTCAAGAAGAGGAACAAAGAAAAATCAGAGAAGCGACTATAGCATCACCACAATATCAAGAATACCTTGCAGGAATAACAAAACTCGAAGAAGGTATAGAAGAACTTAAAAGACGTCGTCAAGAATCTGATTTAAGAACACCAAATAATAGTTATGGTATAGGTTACTATAACGTGACATTAAGAACTCCTAATGGACAATATACAATTGAAGTTCCTGCTGATGAGTATATTCTTGATGTAGCCGAAGAAGAAGGGTTAGACTTACCTTCCAATTGTCGTGCAGGAGCTTGTTCTACCTGTGCTGCTAAACTGATTTCTGGTAATGTGGATCAATCAGATCAATCTTTCTTGGATGACGATCAAATTGAAGATGGTTATGTCTTGCTTTGCGTAGCTTATGCTACTTCTAATTGTGTAATCGAAACCGATAAAGAAGAAGAACTTTATTAGTTTCTTTATCACACTGTTTTGAAACATTAAGATTTTGAGCAGAAATATTTCAATAACGACAAAAGAGCGATCGCCTTTTTGTTTGTAGTAATGGCTTTAGCCATAATCAGTCCTAAAGAGCTTACTACGAATGGGGCGATCATTTTTTTATTAGGTGCGATCGCCCTTAACTTAGATTAAAGTTTGTTAGACATCTCCAAGAGCGATAACCTAGTTACAGCCTATCTTTTCATCTTGTACTAATTAAATAGTTCGATACCTGAAATGTACATCTATCGTTGCTAATTCAATCTAACTGAAAAAATATGGGGCAATTAAAATCATTTTTATTTGGTTAAAATTCTTAACTAGAAAAACTTTTAGTCTTTAGATAATATTAGGTCGATGTCTAATTTACATACTCTGTTAATAGCGATTTGAAACCAAATTACAAACTACCCCTGTACTGTATTTTACGCTACAATTTAATATAGTCTTTAGATTTCTTTTCCTAACTATCCCTTGCCTTCATCCCTAAACCGATTAAGCTCCAACTGGCTTATAAACTAGGGATACCAGCTTTCATTTTGGAGTGAGAGAGTGGTTAAGTTAACAGATTCCCAAATTTATCAAGAAATTGGCAAGATTGTCAGTAAATTTGAGCTTTATCAATGTTATGAATGTGCTAGGGCAGTAATGCAGTGGCTAACAGACAACGAAATTGAGGGGAAAGTGATCGAACTGAAAACGCGCTATCATGATGAAGATTATATCATCAGCGATCGCCTAGGAAATGATGAATCAATTACGATTAATGGAAAACACTATGGGGTAGAAGTGAGAGGAAGAGTGTTTGATAATCTTTCTCCTAAAGGGATGATACGAGAGGATTGGCTGAAAGATTTTCATTGTCAAAGTGAAGAATTTATAATTACTGAAAGGAGAGAATGGTAAACATGGAAGTGAAAGGCGGATTGTTTGAGATTTTAGCCAAGATTAAAGCTAGACCTGGACTGTATATTGGTCGTCCTTCCGTGTCGGATTTGTTTATGTTTTTAGCAGGTTATAAAACTGCTAGGCGGGAGCTAGGAATTGAACCGACGGTAGAAGAGATGAGATTTTATCAAGAGTTTCATCAGTTTGTTGAAAAGAAATACAATCTCCATACATCTAATGCTTGGGCTAAAATTATCCTGCTCTATTGCCCAGATGAAAAGCAAGGATTTGAGCGTTTTTTTCAGTTACTAGGGGAGTTTCAACAACTGGGCAGTCAGGAAATTCATGCCGATGGGATTGAGGATAAAGAGGTTATTATGAGTCGTGTTAGCTAGTGCGATCACATAACCCAAAACCAATTGCGACTTGAAATCGTATTTACACTTCTCTCCGCACTGTATTCTACGCTACAATTTAATAAATATTTACATTTTTCTCCCTAACTAGCGATACACAGGGGAAGATTGCCTCGCATCAACCAGATGATAGACTGGGGGATAGGAGCTTTTATCAAGGCATCGGCATGACCACCAACGCAGCAAAAACTCAATAGGCAGTATTTAGAGAAGCGTGCTGATTCTTGACGACAGCAACTTTACCTTAAGGGACTACTCAAAAGATTTCAGTAGAGATGCCGAGAACCTCCACAATGACCGTTTCCTCTCCTGTGTCCTCTCTCGCACTCTGTTTCTTGAGCGAGTAGTGCTTCTATTTCTGCTAACAGTTGACGCACTGGTTGCCATTCTGCGCTATTGTTCTCCTGACATTTAACTTCCCACTCGGCGAGAATTTCCTCTAGCAATAGCCGCAAGTCTCTGGGAAAAAATGTCTGTCCTTGGTCTAATTGCTGACTAAGGTTGAGTATTTGGTCTTTAAGGGCAATGGGAACCCGAATAGTCTGAGTTTCTCCATTTTGCCATGCTCTCTTACGTCCTGCGCCGCCGCGCCATCCACCTCTTCCTGACATAATTCACGCTCCATTTCTGGACAATTTACCTGACTCCTTTAGCCTAGCATCCTTTTTTGATTTTGTGTCAATATCTATAAGCCATGTATATTAAGGATTGAGTTCGTAATCATCCCCCCTATTTTTTAGACTAACTATACTCTGCTTAGATATACTCCATAGCCAGTAAAAAGTTACCGTCAGCAAGGGCAGCGAATTAACGGGATTTTCCTGAGTTTCTGGCTCAAAATCCCGACAATCGATCGCCTCTTCCGAAAAGGCACGCATTGGATGCACCGCACATTTCAAGCGATAATCTCCGGTACAAAAAACACAGCGACTACAGGGAATTCGATGCAGCTTTTGCAACTGCCGGCGCCCTTGGGCAACAGCAAGAAAAAGGGCAGTAAAAAAGAACAGCAGCGTTATCCAGATTGCGATCGGACAAAAGAGCGGTATTAGCCTTAACATAAATCTCGATTTTTGTCAATTAAGGAATAATTACAGTTTGCTCAGAAAGAAATTCCTGTGGAACTAGAGATCGCCAGAAACTAAAAATCTCTTGACTGACGCTGTAGGGGTGGGAATAGTGGAAAAAATAACGCCCTTTGTGACAACTCCAAATGCGATCGCCTGACTTTAACCAGGGTTGCCATCCTTGCAATAAATGCTGATCGATAATCGTATCGATATCTCCCCCACAGACTAACAGGGGTACGGGAACTGTCCCCGGGGCGAAATGGGCATTCTGATAGAGATTATGGGGAGAAAGGGACAATAATAAATCCTCTTCCAAGAGATAGCGATATTCTTGGGTTAAAGCGCAGGGTTGATGGCCAAAAAGATTGTGAACCGATTGATTGAGCAGAGTTTGACGAGAACAAGGCAGTAATTTTGATAGCACATAATAATGAGCTTGCCAATCGATCGCCGGATAGACTCCCACAGAGAGCAAAGTTAAGGATTTTACCCTTTCTGGATAACGACGCGCATACAGTAATCCTACTAATCCCCCCGTGCCGTGGCCGACTAAATGCAGCGGTCGATCGCATTGTTTCAGGTAATCTTGTATTAATACTAAGGCGATATCAAGAGAAGCTGGCTGATCAAGAGATTGACAGTATTGCCAATCAGCGATCGCAACTTCCCGGGCTAAACAATCCAACACCGGGCGATCAAAACGGCGAAAACTGGGGTTAACATTAATCCAAACTGCATCAGGTAATCGAGACATAATAATCAAGGATATAGGGGATTTTTTAGCGATCAGTAAACAGTAAGGCTCTTCGGTTTGTGTTATGCAATGGACGGGGGTTATAAGGGATGGAACCCATATATAGAAAGGCATTTAGCGATTTTTGTCAATTATTTTCGATCTAGAGCGAACTAATCAATTAAGGCTCTTCGGGAATTGTTATGCAAATAATTAACTTAAAATAAAATTCGATGAGAGTATCTAAGCTCAAAAGTAGCTGAAATCCATACAGGGAAGGACTTAAGGCACAAACAGGTTAATACCAAAAGATAGACAATTGAGTTAAGATTTGATATAATAGCCAAAAACCAGAGTATTTTACTTATGATACTTGACAAATTTTTGAACCTAAAAGGAACGTCTATTCAAGGCTATCTACACCTAGAAAATATCGGTATAGTTTGCCAAATCGAATCGAAAAATAAAAAAGCAATCTGTCCTCGTTGTGGGTTAGAGAGCGATAAACTCCACCAAAATCATCGACATTTAGTCAAAGATTTACCAATCTCAGGTCAACCAGTGTACCTACAGGTTAATCGTCGTCAATTTAAGTGCGATAATTGTCGAAAACTCTTTAGTGAAGAGTTAGATTTTGTCGCCAAGAAACGAACCTATACGAAAAGACTAGCCAAGAATATACTCGAACAATTAAAAGAAGGAGATATTTTAAATGTTAGCCGAAGAAATGACGTAACGGAAGAAGAGA
>NZ_JADEVX010000376.1:0-1144 GCF_015207925.1 Microcystis sp. LEGE 00066
ATACCATTTTTCTAAATTCCTGACAGACATAGAGCTTCTAAAATCCAAGACCATCCCGTCAAATACCCGATCGTGTCATTGGATAGAGAATTTAAAAGATGGTAAAGTTTACTTCTTAAGTTATCAAGGGAGTTAAAATTGCCCCAGGCCAATAGGTTTTTCAAATATAGCCAAACTCTCTCAATTGGATTTACTTCTGGACAATAGGGAGGTTGATAAAATAGGATAATATTATCAGGTATTTCTAGGTCAGTCGCCGTATGTGCGGGAGCATTATCTAATTGAATAATATGTAATTCCTCAGAAAAAGCTTGAGAAAAAAGCGTTAAATATTGATTAAAACATTCCCCATCTAAATGAGAGAATTCATAGAAAAAACTGCTACCTGTTCGAGGTTCTATTAAACCATAGAGCCAGAGATATTGAAAATTATACTGAAAATTACCAAGGGGCTTTATGCCTTTAATTGTTATTTTATCTCTGACAATGGTATGACAGCCGAAGCGACTTTCATCTTGACACCAGAAGCGGACTTTTAAATACTGACTAACTTTTTCAGATTCTTTTTCTAGTAAAGCTTGTAGCTGTTCAGATAGATTATTTTGGAATATTTTTACTTCTCCTGGTAATTGTTTTAAATTTTGAGGTCGAGCCACTTTTAATTTAGCTTGTAATTCATTTCTTACGAGACGGTAAACAGTTATATAACTGGCAGGTATTTCTAAAATAATTGATACCTAAAAATGAATTTTTTTATAACTTTGAAATCCTTCTTGGTCTTTTAATTCATTCTGAATTAGAGCGGCTTCTTCCACTGAAATCTTTTTGGGTCTTCCCAGTTTTTCTGGTTCTGACAAGAGATTTTCTATCCCTCCTTCTCGATAACAACTTAACCAGCGATGAATAGTTCTTTCTGAGCGTCCTATTAACACGGCGAGATGACGAACCGTTTCTACCTCCTTAATTTTTAGTAGATACAGGGATTGTACTTTAGCAAAGTTTAAAGAGATTACTTGTTGCTTCAACAAGGATTTTAAGTCTTCTACTGACTCAGCAACATTAATATTAGGGACTCCACTCATTGCCTTTTTACCACACAAACTATACCTTTACCAAGTATGACATACTTTTTGAAAAATGGTAT
>NZ_JADEVX010000377.1:0-1132 GCF_015207925.1 Microcystis sp. LEGE 00066
ATACCCAATTACGAACTCTATCAATCACAAGGGATTTGCATCGGTTCTGGAAGTGTAGAGTCAAAGATTAAGCAAATAGGTGCAAGAATGAAAATTGTGGGAGCACAATGGAAAGCAGAGAATGTTCCTCAGTATTTGAAGCTACGTTGTGCTTATCTCAACGGCGATATTGCCTGAGTATTTTTACTCATTGCAAAACTGGGATGCTCCCGTTTTAGCATCCTTAGATAAAGGGGTATAATTAACTTCAACCCCCAAGGAAATTAACTCAGCAAAACGACTCGCTAAAGCTTGTGCTAGATGGGGATGTTGGTTATTCTGGCTATTGTGCTGTTTAAATTTAGTATGGGGAGGTCGATTAAATTTGACCTTTTCTTGAGGGGTTAATAAGGATGAGAGGTCAAGATTGAGGTTTTTGGCGATATAACCTGCTCCTTCTAGGACCGCAACGGGTTTATCATTGAGTTCATCATCCCACCAACTGGGCAAGCCATTTTTTCGGACATAATTTTTTTTAAGTCCGATTTTTGAGAGTTTCCCGTAGAGGGCTGCCATAGTAAGGCTTTCTGGGCTCTTCGGGAATTGTTATGCAAATAATTAACTTAAAATAAAATTCGATGAGAGTACCTACGCCTAAAAGTAGCTGAAATCTATACAGGGAGACACTTACGGCACAAACAAGTTAATATCAAAAGATAGACAATCGAGTTAAGATTTGATATAATAGCCAAAAACCAGAGTATTTTACTTATGATACTTGACAAATTTTTGAACCTAAAAGGAACGTCTATTCAAGGCTATCTACACCTAGAAAATATCGGTATAGTTTGCCAAATCGAATCGAAAAATCAAAAAGCAATCTGTCCTCGTTGTGGGTTAGAGAGCGATAAACTCCACCAAAATCATCGACATTTAGTCAAAGATTTACCAATCTCAGGTCAACCAGTGTACCTACAGGTTAATCGTCGTCAATTTAAGTGCGATAATTGTCGAAAACCCTTTAGTGAAGAGTTAGATTTTGTCGCCAAGAAACGAACCTATACGAAAAGACTAGCCGAGAATATACTCGAACAATTAAAAGAAGGAGATATTTTAAATGTTAGCCGAAGAAATGACGTAACGGAAGAAGAGA
>NZ_JADEVX010000227.1:0-5898 GCF_015207925.1 Microcystis sp. LEGE 00066
CCCCACACCCTGTCCCCACAAAAAACTTTTTGCCGCAAACCCTAATTAGCAATTCTGGCCAGATTCTAACTGACTGCTCAAAAATAGCCTACCCCCTACACCCCGGCTATCTCGATCGAGACAGCAGAGGTGTAGAATGAAAATACTGAGCGAGGCTAGAGAAAGGAGAGGGACTCTTGATAATCGTCATCGATAACTATGATAGTTTTACCTACAATTTGGTCCAGTATTTGGGAGAATTAGCCTCCGAGTTCCCGATCGCCTTGCCGATCGAGGTCTATCGTAATGATAAAATCGATCTGGCCACGATCGAACAAATGCGGCCGGATGGGATTGTCATTTCCCCCGGTCCTGGTCGTCCGGTCGATGCGGGCATATCTCTGGAATTAATCGCCAAATTTGGCCCCCATTTGCCGATTTTGGGGGTCTGTCTGGGTCATCAAAGTATCGGTCAGGTATTCGGGGGGGATGTGGTCTCGGCCCCGGTCTTGATGCACGGCAAAACTTCCCCAATCTATCACAACAGTGAAGGGGTATTTCAAGGCTTAGAAAATCCTTTTACTGCCACCCGTTACCATAGTTTAGTGATCGATCGCTCCACCATGCCGGATAATTTAGAGATCACGGCCTGGGTGGAAGATGGCACGGTCATGGGAGTCCGTCATCGGGATTACCCCCAGATTCAAGGGGTACAATTCCATCCCGAAAGTATTTTAACCACTGCCGGCAAGGAACTTTTAAGAAACTTTCTCCGATCCCTCTAGTGTTTACTAATCCCCAACCCCTGAAATTAACCCTAACTTGATTAATTCTGCATCCACATTTATGAAAAGGCGAGATTTTATCTTATCGGCGGGGACAAGTTTCTTAACCGTGACAGTAAGCTCAGTTTTAGCGGAAACTAAACCCAAACCAACTAACCCCACTCCCGCTCAAAAACCCGATGATTCCCTCTTAGTTCAATGGTTGGGTCATAGTTGCTTTTTATTCACCGGAGGAGGACAAAGAGTCCTAGTTAATCCTTTCCGGGCCATTGGTTGTACGGCGGGTTTTCCTTTGCCAAAAGTAGAAGCAGATATCGTTTTAATTAGTAGTCAACTCTGGGATGAAGGGGCCGCCGAGGGTTTACCCGGTAATCCGAAAATTTTGTTTGAGCCGGGGGCCTACGATCTGGGTAAATTAAAATTCCAGGGTATTAGTATCGCCCATGATCGCATGGGTGGGCAACGTTTCGGCATGAATGTGGCCTGGCGTTGGACCCAGGCGGGGATTAGTATTGTCCATTTAGGAGGGGCAGCAGCCCCGCTCGAATTAGAACAAAGAATTCTGCTGGGTTCGCCGGATTTAGCTTTTATTCCCGTGGGAGGTGGTCCAAAAAATTATAATCCCCAAGAAGCAAAACAGGCGATCGAAGTTTTACAACCGCGAATAGCTGTCCCGACGCAATACTTCACCAGTGCCGCCGATAAAAATGCCTGTGAATTGGTGTCTGTAGATGAGTTTCTCAAGTTAGTCAAGGATAAAAATATCCGTTTAATCGGGGACAATAAATTACGGATTCGTGCCGCCGATTTACCGAAAAAAGGGACGCTCATTCGCGTGTTTGACTACCGCAATCTGTTACAGAAATCCTAACTTTTAGGAGCCATTGACCTAGGACTGCTTTAGAGCATCTCCTAGTTCTCTAAAAACTGCTTTAACAATCTTATTAAAAATGTTTTTGCTGAAAGAATATCGCTCTTTTTTTAGACAGGGATGGACAATTGCAGTTTTACTAATTGCCCTGCTTGTTTCCCTGCCAATTTTATCGGTGGCCAGTAGTTTATTAACTAACTCCAGTCAAGTCTGGCAACATCTGATCGAAACTGTTCTCTGGGATTATCTAGTTAATTCTTTTTGGTTAATGGGCGGGGTGGGCAGCGGCGTTTTAATCATCGGTGTCGGCACTGCTTGGTTAATAACGATGTGTCAATTTCCCGGTCGTCAACAATTTCAATGGTTATTATTACTACCCCTTGCCGCTCCTGCCTATCTCTTGGCCTATACTTATACCAATATGATGGACTATTTTGGTCCGGTGCAGACGTTCTTAAGAAGTGTTTTCGGTTGGAATAGTGTCGAAGATTATTGGTTTCCTAATATCCGTTCTCTTTGGGGGGGGATTCTGATGTTAATACTGGTGCTTTATCCCTACGTTTATCTGTTAGCAAGGGTCGGTTTTTTAGAACAATCTGTCTGCACAGTGGAGGCAAGTCGCTCCCTGGGATGTAATCCTTGGCGCAGTTTTTTTACCGTCGCTTTACCCCTAACAAGACCGGCAATTATGGCAGGATTAGCCCTAGCTTTAATGGAAACTCTAAACGATTTTGGTACGGTGCAGTATTTCGGTATTAATGCTTTTACTACGGGAATTTATAATACTTGGTTCGGTATGGGCGATCGCATAGCAGCGGGACAGTTATCAACAGTTTTAATGGTATTTATCCTCGTTTTAGTTTTCCTTGAACAATCCTCCCGTCGTCAAGCTCGTTACTATGAAATGACCAATCGTTTCCAGTCACCGACTAAGTACGAACTAGGATTTATTCGGAGTTTTTTGGCAATGATCTCCTGTTTTGTGCCGGTATTTTTGGGGTTTATTGCCCCTGCTTTTTATCTAGCTTATCTAGCCTTTAATCATGCCCAAGAAACTTTTAATAATGACTTTTTTAGTCTCTCGGGAAACAGTTTTTTTCTGGCTAGTTTAAGCGCAATTATTGCGGTGGTTTTAGCTTTAATTCTCGCCTACGGGGAAAGACTTAATCCGAATAAAACTCTTAAGGGTTCTGTGCGGATTGCGGCTGCTGGTTATGCTATCCCCGGCATTGTTATCGCCGTGGGGGTTTTAATTCCTCTCGGCCAATTAGATAACTTTTTCAATCAAGGATTAAATATCAATTTAATTCTGAGCGGCACGATTTTCTGTCTAATTTTTGCCTATATTGTCCGGTTTTTAGCCGTAGCTTTTTCCACGTTAGAATCGAGCTTAAGTAAAATTAAACCTAGTTTAGATGATGCTTCCCGCAGCCTTGGCTATGGCACCAGTGCCACTTTAATTAAAGTGCATATTCCTCTTTTGTCGGGGGGATTATTGACGGCGGCTATGTTAGTTTTTGTCGATGTGATGAAGGAATTACCCGCTACTTTGGTGTTAAGACCTTTTAATTTTGATACCCTAGCGGTGCGCGTTTATCAATACGCCAGTGATGAACGTTTGGTGGAAGCGGCGGCACCAGCCCTGGCCATTGTCCTAGTGGGATTAATTCCGGTAATTTTTTTAAGTTGGCAAATTTCCCGACGGGCGATCGATTAAAGTGGTGGTCGATTCCTGGACCAGTTGGCGATCGGCCAGCAGCTTAGTTCTATAGTTTAGTACAAAATAATGTTACAGTTCTTGACAAGACTACTAGAGAGGGGGGGTGTCAGTGATAGGATTCCCTAAAACCCCTTTTCTTTATTTGTGTAGAGAGAACAACATCCTATGACAGAACTTTCTGGAAAAGCTCCTAAGTTCGGTGGCAGCACGGGCGGTTTACTCGCCAAAGCCGATCTGGAAGAAAAGTACGCCATCACCTGGACAAGCAGCAAAGAACAAGTCTTTGAAATGCCCACCGGTGGCGCCGCTATCATGAACGAAGGCGAAAATCTCCTCTATTTGGCCCGCAAAGAACACGCGCTCGCTCTTGGTACCCAATTCCGGACGAAATTTAAGCCCAAAATCGAAGATTACAAAATCTATCGGATTTATCCCAGTGGTGAAGTGCAGTATCTCCACCCTGCTGATGGTGTCTTCCCCGAAAAAGTTAACGCTGGTCGTGAATTTTTCGGCAAAAAAGACCGCAATATCGGCAAAAACCCCGAACCAGCGACAATTAAGTTCTCTGGTGTCACTCCCTACGAAGCATAAATAAACCCTAAAATCGAGGGTGGGGAGTTAGATTTAGAAGCTATTTAGCCCCAAGATTTGACTTCCGACTCTCGATTTCTCTGATCGCAATCAATTGCTAGTTAGGGTTTGCTGAAAAAGTCTTTCTTGGGGTTAGGGGTCAGTATTCAGGAGATTGCTTTTATTTATTCTCCTAAGTAGCTGGTTATAATTAAATTAAACATGGATTTTAGATTCGATCCCCCCTGCCCCCCTTGATAAGGGGGGTGCCGATCCCCCCTTAATCCCCCCTTGATAAGGGGGGTGTCTGACAACTTTTAACACCTACCTACTTATCTACCCTGATCCCCAGTTCTTCATAATTTATAATTCATAATTCATAATTCCTTCCGTTTCCTGAACCATCAAAATATGATCTTCCCCGACTTCGATCGCTTTCGTGAACTGGCTGGCCAAGGTAACTTTATTCCTGTCTATCAAGAATGGGTCGCTGACCTAGAAACACCCGTTTCGGCCTGGTATAAAGTTTGTGCCGATCAAGCCTACAATTTTTTATTAGAGTCGGTGGAAGGGGGCGAAACCTTGGGACGCTACAGCTTTTTAGGCGGCGATCCCGTCTGGGTATTGGAAGCGCGGGGAAACACCACCACCCAAACTTTTCGCAATGGTTCTCAAGAGATTTTTTCGGGGGATCCTTTCGAGATTTTAACTCAATGTTTAGCCCCGATTGTGCCGGTTAAATTGCCGCAATTACCCGCCGGAATAGGGGGTTTATTTGGTTTTTGGGGTTATGAATTAATTAATTGGATTGAACCGCGAGTGCCCATTTATCCCGGTACCGATGCCGATCTACCAGATGGTATTTGGATGCAGGTGGATAATCTGATTATTTTCGATCAAGTTAAACGGAAAATTTGGGTGATCGCTTATGCCGATATTCGGGGTAAAAATCCCGATTTAGCAGCCGCTTATCAAGCGGCCTGCGATCGAGTGACACAGTTAGTTCTGAAGTTACGATTACCCCTACCAACTAATGCCAAAACCCTAGAATTATTACCAGTTGGTCAGGGAAAAGAATTAGTCTATGAAAGCAATACAACTCAGGAAAAATTCTGTCAAAATGTCCTAAAAGCCAAGGATTATATCAAAGCGGGGGATATTTTTCAGGTGGTTATTTCCCAGCGTTTAAATGCCAATTATCATGGTCATCCCTTCGATTTATATCGTTCCTTGCGTCTGATTAACCCTTCTCCCTACATGGCTTTTTATAACTTTAAGGATTGGCAAATTATTGGCTCTAGTCCTGAAGTGATGGTTAAGGCAGAACGGGACGAATTAGGTAAAATAAGAGCCACTGTCAGACCAATTGCTGGCACCCGTCGCCGGGGACAAAACTTCGGTGAAGATCAAGCTTTAGCAATAGATTTATTGCAAGATCCCAAAGAAATTGCCGAGCATATTATGTTAGTGGATTTGGGGAGAAATGATCTAGGTCGGGTGTGCGATCGAGGTACGGTCAAAGTGGACGAATTAATGATAATTGAACGTTATTCCCACGTTATGCACATTGTTAGTAATGTGGTGGGGGATTTAGCCACCAATAAAAGTGCTTGGGATTTATTAAAAGCCTGTTTTCCGGCGGGAACCGTCAGTGGGGCCCCGAAAATTCGCGCCATGGAAATTATCCATGAATTAGAACCCTGTCGTCGTGGTCCCTATTCAGGGGTTTATGGTTACTACGATTTCGAGGGACAGTTAAATAGTGCCATCACAATTCGTACTATGATTGTTCGTCCCCAAGGTAATCAAAATTATCTGGTTTCTGTGCAAGCGGGAGCGGGGTTAGTAGCCGATTCTGAGCCGGAGAAAGAGTATGAAGAAACCCTCAACAAAGCGAGGGGTTTATTGGAGGCAATTCGCTGTTTAAGTTAGGGTTTGCTGAAAAAGCTTTTCCTGGGGGCAGGGTGTGGGGT
>NZ_JADEVX010000228.1:0-5896 GCF_015207925.1 Microcystis sp. LEGE 00066
CACAACCATAGGATTGAATCTTTTCAGAGGTTTGGGTTTTCTCTCAATAACAGAGGGACAGAGGTGGTTAGCTGAACGTTGGGAAAAACTGATAGTTTTATCGACGTAAGAAGCAGAAAAATTAGGTAAATTAACAGGATGTACTCTCGACAATTTCAAGAGAGATAGGCTTTTAGTGGCTTGGGAACAGGCTTTATCAATTTATTCATAATAAATATTGGCAGAAGATTAAAGATTAGTTATTGTGACTAACTCTTTTGATTAGAAAAAGATAAACTTGAGAATCTTCGGTCAAATTTATTGACTCAAAATCAGCTATACTTAATTTAAATGAATCAACCCTACCCTTATCAAGGGGGGATTAAGGGGGGATCAAAGACAAAATCTATCTTCAATTTAATTATAACCACTTACTTAGTTGTCATGAATTACATTAATCAATCAAGCAAAAAACAGACCTCCGTAATTTCTATGAAAGCAAGTGAGGTACTGGATTTATATGCCAAAGGGAAACGCAATTTTAAAGGAGTAAAATTAAAAGGACAGTGTTTTCGCGGACAGAATTTATCGGGGGCTAATTTTAGTCAAGCAGATCTGCGTGGTACTAATTTTCAAGGGGCTATTTTAGAGGGAACTAAATTTACCGAGGCCAGGGCAGGATTACTAAAGCGCGGTCGGCTACAATTAATTTTAATTTCTTGGTTAATAGCGGCTTTCTGCGGCTTTGTGTGGGGATTAGCTGGTTATTATCTAGCTTTAATGCTGGTGACGAATGTAAGCCAATTTAAAATCATTGGTGCGGTGATAATCACGATTTTATCCCTAATTTATGTAAGATTTTATCGTCAGCGAGTTGGGGGATTACCCTTAGTTTTATCCTTGATTTCTGGTCAATCAACAAGTTTTATCCTAGCAATTTTCATCAGCTTAATTTTAACTTTATTGACAGTAATTATCTTGGCTTTTCAGGGAGCATTAGCTGGAATAGCCGTGATGAATGGAACTTTTTCTATAGCTTTAATTGTTGGGGTTTGTGGTACTTTATTCACCGCTTATCTGGCCTGGTTGTCCTTAGAAGAATCGAGAGAAACAATCACAAAATCGATAGCAATTGCTTTTTTAGCCAGTCAAGGTACAAATTTTTGCGGAGCAAATCTTAAAGAAGCGGATTTCACGGGAGCGCAGTTAAAAGCCACTGATTTAAGGGCAAAAGATTTAACTAGAACTCGATTTTATCTGGTATCGGGCATCGAGCGAGCGCGTTGGGAAAAGACAATTTTAGCTGAAGTTGCGATGAGAAATCTTCTCGTTACTGGTCAAGGGGAAAATAAAGCTTATATTGGCTATAATTTTCGTGGACTGAATCTTTACGGGTTTAACTTCAAAAATGCCAATCTGACTAGGGCAAATTTGAGCGAGGCAAATTTAGCCTACGCTAATCTAGAAGGGGCAAATTTAGCCCATAGTAACGTGATGAGAGCCAATTTACAGGCAGCCACCCTGACGGGCGCTTGTATCGAAGCTTGGAAAATCGCCGAAAATACCAATTTAGAAGGGGTTGATTGTGATTATATCTATTTAGTCGAGTCCGACCAAGAGCGCCGTCCCAAGCAGGGAGAATTTGGGGAAGGGGAATTCCAGCAATTGGCCCTGGAGCAGCGAAAATTGTATATTGACGAATGAATGCTATACAAAGCTAAAATTGCCGCGCCGAGGCGGACAATTAGAGGGATAATAAGACCAGCCTTAACACCTATCCCCCGACTGGTAACTGATCACTGATAAGCGATGGTGAATATTTCTAATCAAGTTACACCCAATTGGGGACTAGCGCCCCTGGCAAAAGTCCCCGATGTCCAAATCCTAGCGGCGATCGATATTGGTACGAATTCGGTTCACATGGTAGTGGTGAAAATTGAACCGTCTTTACCCGCTTTTACGATTATTGCCAGAGAAAAGGATACAGTCCGTCTGGGCGATCGAGATCGGAAAACTGGTAAATTAACCCTAGCGGCCATGGAAAGAGCGATCGCCGCTTTAAAACGCTGTCACGATCTAGCTATTAGTCTCCATGCGGATCAGATTATCGCCGTGGCCACCAGCGCCACCCGGGAAGCAGCCAACGGTGACGAATTTTTGGCTTTAATCGAGAAAGAAGTCGGTATTTCTGTAAATCTCATCTCTGGACAGGAGGAAGCGCGCCGGATTTATCTCGGTGTCGTCTCGGGAATGGATTTCCAAAATCAAGCCCATATTATTATCGATATTGGTGGCGGTTCCACGGAATTAATCTTAGCTGATAGTCAAGAAATTCGCTTTCTTAGTAGTACCAAAATCGGGGCGGTGCGTTTGACCCAAGATTTCATCACTACCGATCCCATTAATCCGACAGAATTGGCCTATTTAAGGGCATACACCAGGGGAATGTTAGAGCGGGCAGTAGAGGAAATTAAACATCATTTACAGGTGGGAGAAGTGCCGCGTTTAGTGGGAACTTCTGGGACGATCGAAACTTTGATGACTATCCATGCTTTGGAGAAATTGGGGTTAATTCCCAATCCTTTAAATGGCTATCAATTAACCCGCAAAGATGTCAGAGAATTGGTTAAACGTTTCGCCAGTTTGGACTATCACCAAAGACTGGCAATTCTGGGAATGTCCGATAAACGGGCCGAGATAATTCTAGCTGGTTCGATCGTGCTTTTGGAAGCGATGACCATGTTAGATGTTGATAAGTTAGTTCTCTGTGAAAGGGCCCTGCGAGAAGGGGTAATCGTCGATTGGATGCTGACGCACGGGTTAATTGATAATCGGTTACTTTATCAGAGTGAAATCCGTCAGCGCAGTGTCTTGAAAATAGCGAAAAAGTATCAAGTTAATTTAGAATCGGCCGAGAGAATAACGACATTTTCCTTGTCTTTGTTCGAGCAAACCCAAGCACAATTACATTCTTGGAATCAGGAGGCTAAAGATCTATTATGGGCGGCGGCAATTTTACATAATAGTGGTTTATATGTTAGTCATGCTGCCCATCATAAACATTCCTATTATTTAATTCGCAATGGTGAACTGTTGGGCTATACAGAAATAGAGTTAGAAGTTATCGCTAATATCGCTCGTTATCACCGTAAAAGTAAGCCGAAGAAAAGACACGATGATTTTATGAAATTAACGGAATACTATCAGTATATGGTCAGACATCTAAGTGCTATACTGCGCTTGGCTGTGGCTTTAGATCGACGACAAATAGGAGCAATTAAAAAGATTGAATGTAAGTACGATCCCGAATATAGAACCCTACATCTGCATCTTTTTCCTAATAATGCTGAAGATGATTGTGCTTTAGAATTGTGGAGTTTAGACTATAAAAAACCCGTTTTTGAGGAAGAATTTGGGGTGAAAGTAGTGGCAACTTTGGCATTTTTACCCTGAAATCATGAGCGATGAGTAGCTTGAAATCGGCAAGATGGAAATTTTCGATACTTGTTACCTATTATTCTAGTCCAAGATTATTGATCGAGGTAAATTGATAAGTAGGTAGGTGTTAAAAGTTGTCAGATACCCCCCTTATCAAGGGAGGATTAAGGGGGGATCCCCCCGCCTATCGGCACCCCCCTTATTAAGGGGAGCAGGGGGGATCGAAGCTAAAATCCATTTCAAATTTAATTATAACCAGCTACTTAATTTTTGTTGATAGTCAAGCAGGAAAACAGTTAAAAACTGCGAAGTTACTGTTATAATCCAGAGGGAATAGGACCGCAGAAAGAAAAGGAGCCGAAAAACTTGTTGCAATTAGCCAAAATCAGCCGCTCGATCGCTCTTGGTTGCTTAGGAACAATACTGACTAGCTTCCCTGTCCTCTCGGCCGAGAGAATCACTTTTATCTTAGCGCCCTTTAGTCGTACCCTAGAAATTAGTTCCCTAGAAAAGTTTGCCAAAACTGGCAGAATTGACGCTAATCTAAGACAATATTTAGGTAATACAACTGCGGAACAACAAAAAGAATTTCGGCAAGCTTTAACCACAAGTAAAGAAATTAATCCCGTCCTGATCTCGCGCTTTTTTAACACCAGAATGGGGGAAGATATTCTCAACCTTTTAGGGGAACTGATCACCATTCAAGGGGGTATTAATGGTAAATTTGCCCTGCGTTCTGCCCTAGTTAAATCAGCTTTTGAACCGGAAGGGGTAACTATTCTTAGCCTGCTGCGTAATCTGCCCACTAATATGCAGATTGATGTGACAAAAGTGCAAAGATTAGCCCGGGCGATCGATGTCGTCCTGAAAGCCACCACGGTATTTACGGAAAAGGTGGCGCAATTATCCTTAGAAGAAGCTAAAAAGGCCGGTGAAATTAATTTTACCGCCATGACCGACCCCCGACAACCCGGACCGCAACAAGTGGAACAGATGCGGCTGGATTTAACCGATAGCCGTCGTCAGAGGAAACTTTATCTGATTATTGTCAAACCCAAGGGGCAATTAACCCAGAAAACCCCCGTTATCGTCTTTTCCCACGGTTTAGCTTCCCGTCCCGAAGATTTTGTCCGACACGCAGAACACTTTGCTAGTTACGGTTATCTCGTCGCTATGCCCCAACACCCCGGCAGCGATACCCTACAGGTGCAGAATCTACTCGCCGGTTTATCGCGGACGGTTTTTTATACCAACGAATTTGTCGATCGTCCATTGGACATATCTTTTGTGATCGATGAATTGCAAAGACGCAACGCGGGGGAATTTCAGGGGCAATTAGATTTAGATAATGTGGGAGTCGGTGGACATTCCTTCGGCGGTTATACAGCCTTAGCGGTGGGTGGAGCGACGATCGATTTCGAGAATTTACAACGGGACTGTCAAAGAAGATTAGCTTTTCTCAATGTCTCCCTCTTGCTGCAGTGTCGTGCTTTGGATTTACCCCGAGAAGAATACAATTTTCGCGATCCAAGAATAAAAGCGATTTTTGCGGTTAATCCGTTTAATTGGAGTATTTTTGGGGCTAAAGGACTGGCTAAGATCGAAATTCCCACTTTTGTAGCAGCAGGAACCTACGATCCCGCTACCCCCGCTATTTTTGAACAGGTGCGCTCTTTTCCCCTGCTCAACACCGAAAATAAATATTTAGCTCTGATTGAAGGTCAAGCTCACGTTGACTTTTCGGTACTAGATGCGGGAATTAACGAAGCGATCGAATCCATAGCCGATCTTACCCTGCCAGCACCATATCTGATCGATAGTTACGCCCATTCCCTATCTTTGGCCTTTTTTGAGGTGTATATTCGCAAAAACCCCAGCTATAAACCTTTTTTACAGGCGGCCTATTCCCAATATCTCAGTCAAGGCCAGGAGTTTAGATGTTTTCTGATTACCCGCGCTTCCTCGACTGCTTTAGAACAACTGATCAAAGATTTTGTTGCTCAAAATGTCCGTTAATCAGTGATCAGTGATCAGTTATCAGTTATCAGTTAACTGATCACTGAAAAAAATTACCACCTCCTACTCCCAATTCATAATTCATAATTTATGTTTGTTGAGGGCGTTTAAGTAGTAATTGGATAGCCAAAAGAATTAAACCAATGGTGACAAAAACAAAAATAAAGGTTCCCAGAGAAGCTAAACCAAAAACTAAAGTGCGGACAGCACTGCCAATTCTCAAGGCGATCGGACTGTGAGCAACCATTGGTTTTGAGTAAAAAGAATGACCGATCGCTGCCGTGAGATAATAGAGAATTGTCCCCAATGCTGCCGAAATTGCCGCGCCAACTAAACAGCGAGTAGGAGTAACTTTTTTGGTTTCTAATTCTGTGGTCATTACTTTTTATTCCTCAAATACTGCCCGGGTTAAATTTTAATTAGGGTTTGCTGAAAAAGTTTTTCGTGGGGGTAGGGTGTGGGG
>NZ_JADEVX010000026.1:0-34115 GCF_015207925.1 Microcystis sp. LEGE 00066
AACCAAAAGAAGTCAAGCTGTATCCTTAACAAGGGAACAGTCAAACTAGGAGCCGTGTGAGGTGAAAGTCTCACGCACGGTTCTGAATGGGAGGGGAGGTCGGTGACGACCTTCTCGACCCCTAATATTATAATTTCGTCGTCAATCCTATGATTTTGCCAGGTAGTACCGTTCGAGTCACCAATCCCGATGATACCTACTATAAATTTGAAGGTTTAGCCCAGCGTTTAAGCGATGGGAAAGTGGCCGTTCTTTTTGAGGGGGGCAACTGGGATAAGTTAGTCACCTTTAATCTCTCGGAATTAGAAGAACTAATTATTGCCCCAGCTAAAGGCAAAAAATAACCATGCGTCCACCCTTACCGCAATTGGCCACGGATAACCGCCATCCCGATCATATCGCCGAAGTTATCGAGACGACGACCACCGAGTTTTTAGCGCAATGTTTGGAACCGGAGGAGTTAAACTTTCCTTTTATGCCTGCTTTTGGTAGTTGGGTAAAAGCCTACGATGAAGAAACGGGTAATAAGATTTTTGGGATTGTCACCTTTGCCACCACTGCCCCGATCGATTCGGTACATCGTGCTAGAGCTTTGGGGCTATCTTTGGCTGAATTGCGGGAACAACAGCCGCAGATTTTCGCTATGTTAAAAACGGAATTTCGGGCAACTATTGTCGGTTTTGAAACCCTATCAGGACAATTTAATGGCAATGGTTCCGGTCGAGGTTATATCTATCAATATATTCCTCCCCGCCCTCCACAAATTCATCAGGCAGTTTATCAATGTGAGTCGTTAGAAGTGGTTTATTTTAGTGAACAATTAGACTTTTTAAGAATTTTATTACAGGTCAAAAATACTCCCGTGGAAGCTTTGGCAGCCGCTTCTATCCGTCAGATGTATCAATTGCGTCAAGCCGATCGACAATGGTTAGTGAATGTGGGCAGACAGTTAAGTGTTTTACTTAAAGATGATTATGATCGCTTGCGTTATATTCTCAGTCAAATTCATATTAGTCCTTAGATGATTCGGCGTTGCTGATTTTAATTATGAATTGTCTTCTGAGCAATTCTTCAAACTCCAAACCAAGTTAACTTGTGGATACTTTGTACAATTAGCATTCATATCTGGATTGCTGCAAAACTGATACCTGATAAATGGACAACTCTTATTCTCAATTAACCGAAGACTTGCTGAAATTGGTGCAACATTTGCCCCACTTAAAAGATGGCAAATGGATTCAAAGATCTCTGGAAGCAATAGTCAGAATTGCCGAGGAGGAAATCGATCGCCTCGATTGGAAAATTCTAACCTATGCGATCGAAGATTTAGAAAAGGGATTTCAGGTATTTTACCCCTACCGTCACATTCGTAAACTGACCATTTTTGGCTCGGCACGCATCAAACCCGATAGCAGTGAATACCGTCTCGCAGTAGAGTTCGCACGCTGTATCAGTCAATACGGTTTTATGGTGTTAACCGGTGCTGGCGGCGGTATCATGCAGGCAGGGAATGAAGGCGCCGGACGGGAAAATTCCTTCGGATTAAATATTCAGCTACCCTTTGAACAGGGGGCTAATCCCTATATCATAAATGATGCCAAATTAATCGATTTTAAATATTTCTTTACCAGAAAACTATTTTTTCTGCGGGAAAGTGACGCAGTAGCTTTATTCCCCGGCGGTTTCGGCACCCAAGATGAAGCCTTCGAGACGCTTACCCTCTGTCAAACCGGTAAATACGGACCTGCACCCCTAGTATTAATTGATGAGCCTGATGGGGATTACTGGCAAACTTGGCAAGAACAAATTAGTGAAAATCTGCAAAAAAGAGGACTGATATCCGCCGAAGATCGGAATTTTTATACTATTACCAACGATCTAGAACACGCTTGTCAAACAATTCGCCACTTCTATCGGGTGTATCACTCCAGCCGTTTTGTGGGAGAATCCTTTGTTATTCGTCTTAATCACGAACTAAGCGGGGAACAGATCGAACAAATTAACCAAAACTTCGGCGATATCCTAGTCAAAGGGAAAATCGAACCCAGTCAAATTCTAGAACGAGAGAATCGGGATTCCAGCCACCATTTACCTCGTCTAGTTTTTTACTTCAACGGCAAGAGTTACGGACGCTTGTATCAATTAATTGATCACATCAACGATTTAAGTCCTGTAGTTGCCCTTGAAGAGCATCCCGAGAGAAAATAAATACTAGGCCAGAGTTTCTGGACAGTATCCTAAACCCTTAGTAAATTGTTGCCGAAAAGCCTCTATATCTTGCTGATCCGGGGTACCATGGGAGACGATCGCCACTTGGTAACGACGCATGACATCAATGGGGGATTGTCCCGTTTCCAAACTCCAAAAAACCATCTGGAGACGCATTTCTGGTTGATAGGGAATCCCTAACTCATTCATGTAGGCCCGAAAATCCCCGTGTTGGCAAGGAGTAAGCATTTGATTAAACTTGACCTTGACCACCCAACCGTTAATCTGATGAATAACCGTCATGACGGAGGAGGGTAGATGAGTCATCGATCGCAGGTATTCGGTGACTCGTAGCGTTAAACTAGCGTTAGCAAGAAAATAGAGATAGTCCATATTGGCCGCTGGGATGTTGGCTAACAGTCACGATTAGTGTTATATCTCTAGTCTGACGATAAACCGTTCCAGATACCAAGGGGAGAAATCCCCGATTTAGTGAAGTTCGCCTGGGTAGAATTACCCAACTTTTGCGAAGATCTTTATGATGATAACGACGATGATCCCTGACCAATCACTCTCTAGCTACGATTATCACCTTCCTCCGGAGTTAATTGCCCAAAATCCTGCAGAACCCCGAGACAGTTCCCGTCTTTTGGTGGTAGATTCTCCCAATAGTCATCATTTAGCTATTTTTCGGGATTTACCTACTTGGTTAGAGCCGGGGGATTTGTTGGTTCTCAACGATACCCGCGTGATTCCGGCCCGTTTATTTGGTCGTAAAACCACCGGCGCACCCATAGAAATATTACTATTGGAAGAACAAGATAACTATCGTTGGTTATCTCTAGTGAAACCGGGAAAACGCTTTAAAGTCGGTTCAGAAGTCCTTTTTTATCCGAAAACAGGGCGAACGGAAAACAAAGAAAAATTATGGTTAGCGAAAGTAATCGATCGAGATCTGAACACCAGTGGTCGTCTGCTGGAATTTCAACGTCATCCCGGACGCAGTTTTTGGGATATGTTGGAGGAGTACGGTCATATTCCTTTCCCCCCCTACGTCACCGAATCAGAGGCAGAAGAAGACCGTTATCAAACAGTTTACGGTTATAAACAGGGTTCTGTAGCCGCTCCCACGGCCGGACTACATTTTACTCCCGAATTATTCCATAAGCTCGCCCAGAAGGGTATAGATACCACCTATATCACCCTTCATGTGGGAGTGGGAACCTTTCGCCCCGTGGAAGTGGAAAATATTACAGAACACCTAATGCACCGGGAATTTTTAGAGATTTCCGCCGAAACTGCCGAAAAAATTGCCCAAACAAAGGCTAGAGGTGGCCGGGTTATCGCCGTAGGAACTACGGTAGCTCGCGCCTTGGAAGGGGCAATTAAAGAAACTAAGAGCGATAAAGTAACCGCTTTTCAGGGAAAAACGAATTTATTTGTCTATCCGGGTTATCAATGGCGAGTTATCGACGGCATGATCACTAATTTTCACCTACCCAAGTCCAGTTTGATGATGTTAGTCAGTGCCTTAGTCGGACGGGAAAGACTATTGGCATTGTATCAAGCAGCTATCCAAGAGCGTTTCCGTTTCTATTCCTTCGGTGACGCTATGTTAATCCTACCAAGCGCTTGCAGCAGTAATCGGTAAGTAGGGTTTGCGGCAAAAAGCTTTTCCTGGTGGCAGGGTGTGGGGTGTGGGGTGTGGGGTTTTACCGATTTTGAGGTAGTCAGTTACCTAATTTTCAGGGAAAAAGTCCCAGAATTTTCCCCCCGATCCCCGCAATGGCTGGCACTTTTTGAGGGAAAAAAAGTCTAAAAGTTTTGTCCAACAAGGTTTTTAGATTTATTCAGCAAACCCTAAGTAGTTGGACAAAATTACATCCACACCCCAGAAAGAAGGAGGGCTAGAACTGCGGAAAGGGAAACAGGAAAGGGGAAAAATATGTATAAGCAGCCCGCGCATCTAAATTGGTCTAGGTCGATTATCGAACCACCTCTAGCCTGTTGTCTATCCTAACCAAGAAATGAAAAGAAAAGACATTAAAATCGGTCGCCGCTATTCTAGCAAACCCCTGCAAATATTTTTAATTATTGCCTTCATCGTCGCCGCTCCCTTTGCTATTTTTTATCTGATTGCCTTGGCCTATCTCTGGCAAGGCGATCGACTTTTGGCCGCGGGGGAGAAGGAATCGGCTCTGTCTGCTTACCGAACAGTTTTATCTTTTGACGAAAATTCAGTCCAAGCCCATATAAAAATCGCTCAGGTCTTGCAAAGTAAAAAACGCTATTCTGAAGCCTTACAAGCCTATGATCGTGGCTTTATCGTTAATCATAAACCACCGATGGAACCCTCCCAAAGTAATTATTTAGTGGCTTTGGGGGATATCTTCGCGCAGGAGGAAAAATGGTCAGAGGCGATCGATGCTTACCAAAAAGCAATGATCATTAAACCAACTTTTAAAGCGCAATTTCAGCTAGGAAAAGCCCTTTATAGTTTACAACGTTGGGATGAGGCGGCGAAAGCTCTGCAAGCAGCGGTTTTTCTCGATCCTAGTCAGGGAAAAGCCTATTTTTATCTGGGAAAGGCCTACAGTGAACAGCAACTCTGGCCAGAGGCCAGTTATGCCTATCAGCAAGCTCTAGAATTGATACCTAGTCAGGGTGAAATCTACAAAAAATTAGGAGAAACCCTAGCAAAACAGGGAAAATGGCAGGAAGCAGAGCAAATATATCGACAGGCTTTAATTTACGCTCCTAAAGATGGGGATATTTATAATTATTTAGGTAAAGCTTTAGCGGAACAGGGAAAACTAGGGGAAGCGATGGCAGTTTTTCAACAGGCGCGGCAAATTAGCCCTAAAAATGCTAAGATTTACCAAAATCTCTGTTATATCTATATCAACAACGGTCAGATCGATGAGGGTCTAAATTGGTGTCGGCAGGCCGTAGAAATTGATCCCAATTTATCAGAAGCTAGATTTATTTTACAGGAAATCCAACGGGGGCGATTAATTCACGACAATCCCGAATTATTAAAAATGCCAGAGATAATTCCCAGTGTTAAGAGTGATCCTCTGGTGAATTTAAAACGCTCAATTGTTAAAATTGTCATTCGCGGCAAAAATAAAAATGGTATCGGCACTGGTTGGTTATTAAAACGAAATCAAGACACAGCTTGGATCTTGACTAACCGCCATGTGGTGACGAATTCCCGTCAAGAAATCGATGCAGGATCCCGCATTTTTGTGGAGTATTATAGCCAACCACCCCAAGGAAAAATCCGCAAGCGTTCAAAAGCTAAAATTCTCCACATTACCCCCCCTAACGACTGGCTCGATTTAGCAGTATTAGAGGTAAAAAATCCCCCCCCAGATTTAAAACCTTTAGCTTTAGCACCCCTACCAATTGCCCCTAATCAACCAGTAATCTCGATCGGTAATCCTTTTAATCAAAAAGATTGGACTGTCAGCAAAGGCACGGTTAATGATAATAACGAAAAATCCTTAAGTTTGTCCATGTTTGTCGTTTCTGGACAGTCGGGAAGTCCCGTTTTAAACGATAAAAATCAAGTGGTGGGAGTGATTTCTCAAGCGAGTTTATTTTGTCCCAATCCCTCCACTCCTAAACCCCTAGAAAATGCCGTTAAATTAGGCTGCGGTTTAGCAATTCCCATTGACATAGTGCGAGAAAGGTTAAGGGAGTGGCAAGTTATTGTCAAGTAAAAATATGACAAATTTAATGATTAAGTAGGGATCATCTTATATTTAATTTCACCTCGCTTGCCCTGAACTAACTACATCCTTGCCAACTTGTTCGGCTAAAACTTCCCCAGTAAACTCGGCAATGGCAGCATCATAGTTTTTCACTTGATCGCACCATTGGAATTGAGAAGATAACTCATATAGCCTTTTTTCAGATCCTCCGGCTTTTCCCACTGATTTCTTGGCAAGCTTGCTGATTGAGTGATCGCCACCCAAAAGGCAATAACTAAGAAAAATTTGATAATCTTTTTCTGATTCATTAGACAGCTTTGGGGGTAGATTTATGGCTGTCATTGGGGAAAATAGATTTTATTTCAATTAAATAATAGCCTAAAATACAGGGAGCGACCACATTTTTTCTAACCGTTATCAGTCTGATATTTAGAGTGATATAAGCTATCGGTTCCGATCTATACAATCTGTCAGTATTTGCATTTCGTAGGGAGTGATTGCGTGTTTTGGATCATTTTCTGGAATATCCGCCTCAGATGCACAATTTTTTACAAGCTTTGTCGCTGGATCATCCGCTTGTTGATATTCATCCCATTCTGAAGATGAGGGGGAATATGTTTCCTTTTGAGTTTCTGAAGATGAGGGGGAATATGTTTCCTTTTGAGTCGGAAAATAACTATCGTGGCTCTTCCGGTTTCTGTGTGGAAACGAAGCCTATACTGATAGTTTCTTCGGCAAAATAGTCCTAAAAGTCTTTCTCCGTCAACATTTCACGATTCCATAAGCAAAAATTATCACACAAAGTCGAGAAGAGCCATATCGTTTATCCAAGCTAATGCGAACCCACCCAAAATAGTAAAAAAAATTATCCTCTTTATTGTTAGCGACATAACTCTATCCTGTTTTTTACAATAGCGTTACTATCCTACTTTAGTCAAGATAAGGGTTTAAAGGTATAGTGGTTAAATAAGAAAATAACCAATCTCCCCATTTTTCCCTCTCTCCAAGAAAAATTAATAAGAGTTAGACATAAGCGGGAATAGAATACATCCAATCTTATCATTATTTTTGACAAGAAAAACATAAAGAGTAACGAAGATCCTTATTAACCGCGAAAACGAGGGATGGTTTTGACCTGTCCTGGTGCTGCCTGATAACTGTTTACTGGTCACTGATAACTGATAACTGGTCACTGATAACTGCTATGCTACTCTAGGCAGAAAACCATTCGATCGAGAACACCGTGGCTAACCAAGAAGCAACTTCCCCCGCTATTCGTACCCCCTTATACAACTTAATTGCCCAACAAACCAGCAAATTTACCCCTTTTGCGGGTTGGGAGATGCCGATACAGTTTAGCGGCCTAAAAATCGAACATAATGCTGTCCGCAACGGTGTCGGGATGTTTGACATTTCCCACATGGGCAAATTTATCCTAACTGGAGATAATCTGGTTCAATCTCTCCAAACCCTAGTTCCCTCTAATTTAGCCCGTTTAAAGGCAGGAAAAGCACAATATAGCGTTTTACTTAACCCAGAGGGTGGTATAATCGATGATATTATCTTTTACTACCAAAGCGAAAGCCAGGGCGTATTAATTGTTAATGCCTCAACCACCGATAAAGATCGAGAATGGATTTTAGGCAATTTAGAGGGTTCGGGGGTCAAATTAAAGGATTTATCGCGAGAAAGGGTCTTAATTGCCCTGCAAGGACCCAAAGCAGCCACAATTTTACAGCCCTTGATTGGGGAAAAATTAAGCGATTTTGGCCTATTTAATCACTGGGAAAGCCAGCTTTTCGGGGAAAAAGTTTTTATCGCTAGGACCGGTTACACGGGAGAAGATGGGTTTGAAATTATGGCCCCCCCTGAAATCGGGCAGCAACTTTGGACAGAATTCTTAAATTTAGGGGTGACTCCCTGCGGTTTAGGGGCCCGGGATACCCTGCGTTTAGAGGCAGCTTTAGCCCTTTATGGACAGGATATCGACGATAGCACGAGTCCCCTAGAGGCTGGCTTAAATTGGTTGGTTCATCTGCCAGAAAAAGGCGATTTTATCGGTCGCAATGTCCTTGAAGACCAAAAACTTAATGGTGTCAATCGGCTCTTGGTAGGATTGCAGATGTCCGGCAAACATATCGCCCGTCACGATTATCCGGTAGTATTCGCTGGGGAAGTGGTGGGTAAAGTCACCAGTGGCACTTTATCACCAACTTTAAACACAGCGATCGCTTTAGCCTATCTTCCCACACCTTTCGCCTCGATCGGACAAGCGATCGAAGTGGAAATTCGCGGCAGTACCTACCCCGCTACCGTCGTTAAAAAACCCTTTTATAAAAGTAAAAAGTAACGTAACTACCGAGGTCTTGACAAATTAGGAAAAAACCAGAACTTCCCCCTTGAGAACTTGAGTAAAAACTTGTTTGTTCCTTGTTTCTTCTTAAGTCCGTCTGTTGAGGAGGCTGAGAACTATTCTGAGTATTTAATCCCAGTCTCCTCTCCAGCTCGGCTATCTTTTACCGCAGAGCTTGATTTTCCTTCTCTAATGCATAAATGAGATGCTCCCGAATTGACTCTTCAAAGCCTTGCCGTCGCCAAGACTCCTACGAATGATCAGCACTGATGATCACACAAAGTCGAGAAGAGCAGCTTATCTTCTTGCTTAACATCCTAAACTTCCAGAAGAGCCGCTTATCTTCTCCCTTAACATCCCAAACTTCGATTGTCACTGCCGAAACTTACCCATATACTTGTGAACAAGTTACAACTATAGAGTAAATGCTAAAGTTTTCCCTTTAACATTTCTCTGGAAAATACTTTGAATAATTGAATACCTTGGCTTATATACCGTGATTTTATCAAGGTTATTTTGAGTGCCAATAAGATAGTTGTAATTGCTAAATGACAATAAATCATAAGCTTTCGGGAAATACCGAAAAAAGACCTGGCTGGGTTCCCCCGCTCCTAGGATAACCAGATAGTTATCAAACACAATTATTGTCCTCAAAACAAGGAAAAAAATGCCGAAAACTCAAAGCGATAAAATCGCCCATCCTATAGCCGTTGTCGGAATGGGTTGCCATTACCCTGGTGCCAAACAATTAAGCGAACTTTGGGAGAACATTTTAGCGCGTCGTTGTCAATTTCGCCAGTTTCCCGATCAACGTTTACCACTCTCGGAATATTATGATCCCGATCCCGCCACTCCCGATAAAACCTACGGAACACGCGGGGCCTTCATTGATGGCTTTCAATTCGACTGGATTAATCGTCGAGTTCCCAAAAAAACGGTCGATGGAACCGACATCGTGCATTGGTTAGCCTTAGAAGTGGCCAACAAAGCGATCGAAGATGCTGGGTATCGTCGAGATACCGTTCCCACCCAGAAAACTGGAGTCATTCTCGGCAATTCCTTAACTGGAGAACATACTCGCTCGAATGTGATGCGGTTACGTTGGCCCTACGTACGAAGAGCCTTGCGGGCTGCTGCCGAAGTCAAAGGACTGTCTGGAACAATTGTGGAAGAACTTCTCGAAACAATGGAGAAATTCTATAAATCCGTTTTCCCACCCATTACCGAAGATACCCTAGCTGGGGGACTGTCCAACACCATAGCCGGACGAATCTGTAACTTTTTTAATTTTGACGGTGGTGGTTATACCGTCGATGGCGCTTGTTCCTCCTCCCTAATCGCCGTTGTCACTGCCGCCAACGCTTTAAGTAATGGCGATTTAGACATGGCCTTAGCCGGTGGCATTGATATCAGTCTCGATACCTTTGAATTAATTGGTTTCGCCAAAACCGGCGCACTGACGGCTCAGGATATGAAAGTGTATGATCGCCGAGCCAGTGGTTTTGTTCCAGGAGAAGGATGTGGTTTTGTTGTCCTCAAACGCTTAGCGGACGCACAGGCCGATGGCGACTACATTTATGCCCTGTTGGACGGCTGGGCGTTGTCCTCCGACGGCAAAGGAGGCATTACCGCACCCTCCAAGGTGGGACAGTCCAAAGCCCTATTAAGAGCTTACGAAAAAGCCGGTTATAGTCCCCAGTCTCTTCATTTTATTGAAGGACATGGAACCGGAACCCCCGTAGGCGATCGGGCTGAAATTGAAGGGGTAGCCCTAGCCATGAACGCCTCGAAACCTGCCCCCCCTCGTTCCTGTGGCATGACTTCTTTTAAATCCCTAGTTGGTCATACGAAAGCGGCGGCCGGGATCGGGGGTTTCATTAAAGCGGTCATGGCGGTTAATCAGCGGATCGTTCCCCCTACCGTTAACTGTCAAGAACCGAATCCCGTTTTCGAGGAGAGCGCCCAATGTTTATATCCAGTGCAACTAGGGGAAGTCTACCCAGAAACGGAGATTTTACGGGCGGGAGTGTCGGCGATGGGTTTTGGGGGCATTAACTCCCATGTGACCCTTTCTTCTGGTGAGGCACCCTCCCCCCGGTTAAAACCCAGTTTAGACCAGCGTTCGCTTTTAGTCTCCAACCAAGATAGCGAAATCTTTGTCTTCGGGGCTAATTCTCTTGCCCAACTGCTGGAATATCTGCAAATTTTCTCAGAACAAGCCAAAGGGATGAGTTTAGCAGATATGGTGGATTTAGCAGCGCAGAATGCTCAAACATTGTCCCCTCAGACTTCAATTCGTGCCGCTATTGTGGCAGAAAAACCCAGGGAATTACTGGAGCAATTGGAGCATTTAATCAACATTCTCCACTCTCAACCACCAGCCGCGGGAGAAACATATATATCCCAGCGAAAAGACATCTGGCTCGCCCATCAAGTGCAGCGTTCTCGAGTAGCTTTTCTCTTTCCAGGACAAGGTTCACAAAAGCTGAACATGGCCCGGACTTTGGTGGAGCGATATTCTTGGGCAAGAGAGTTAGTGCAACAGGCAGATTTATGGCTGATTGAATCTGGTTTTGAACCGATTAGTCCATTAATTTACCGTCCTCTTGACCGCGCTGTTAACCAACAACAAGTAGAACAATGGTTTAACGCTCTCACCGATGTTGCACCGCAAGCAATCTGCTTGACTTCACTACTGTGGAAGCATTACCTGAAACGACTTGGACTGGAACCAGTGGCACTAGGGGGTCATAGTTTGGGCGAATTGACTGCTTTTGAAGCGGCTGGTGCTTATGATGAAAAAACCCTCCTTTGCTTTGCCGCAATGCGGGGAAAAGCAATGACAGTTAAGGGCGATTCTATCGGGACAATGGCGAGTTTAGCTTGCTCGGATGCCACCGCGCAAAAGCTCTTACAGGGGATTTCTGGGTATGTAACAGTTGCTAATATCAATAGTCGTCAACAGACAGTTATTTCTGGAGAAAAAAACAGTGTTGCTGCTGTTTGTGACCTGGCATTAGCCCGAGAAATTCAAGTCCGCCAACTTTCGGTAGCAAATGCTTTTCACTCCCAAATGGTGGCAACAGCAGCTGAATATTTGCGAAAAGAAGCTCCCATTCCTGAGATTTTCGAGCAAGTTTCTCTGCCTCTATTTACCAGTGTCAACGGCCAGATAGTTAATTCAGGACTCAACTTAAAAGAACACTTTGCTCATCAGATTGTTTCCCAGGTAAATTTTATTTCTCTTGTCGAAAATCTGAAGAATAAATGTGACTTGATAGTTGAAGTTGGAACGGGAAAAGTGCTTTCTGGTTTAGTAGGAGCAATAGTTCCTTCTCCCCTCTGTTTTCCCCTAGAGTCAAAACCGGGTATCGCTCGCGATTTGAATACTTTTTTAGCCGCTTACTTTGTGCAAGGAGGTGAAGTCAACTGGCAAGCGTTGTATGAACAACGACTGGTTCGTCCTTTTGTCCCGGCTGCTGAGCGTCTGTTTGTTGATAATCCCTGCGAACGATCTTTTCCAGTATCTCTTGAAGAAATTGAGTCGAGTTCTGCCTTTTCTTGGGGAGAAATACAACAGTCATCACCAAATACGGCTCTCGCTCATTCCTCGAATTTTTCCCAACCAGAAAGTCTTTTTGCAGATGATGAACTAACAACAGTCTTAGCAAATTACCTGCTGGAACGTGGTTCTTTTCTCTCTGAGTTAATCAGTGCCGATATCCAAAGCTTACCCTTTGTAAACACTCACAATGCCTAGAGGACATTATGACTTATTCTTCTGACTCCAAACAAGCAGTTGGCAATCAAGAGATTGTCAAACTTCTCTCCCATTACTTCTCTAACCGAAGCCAGTTTTTGTCCCAAGTTATCAAAGCAGATATTCAGTCTTATGTTTTGCTTAAAAGTCCAGCAACTAATGTGATTCCCTTTCAGAACAGTGATCAGGTAAATAGACCCGTTAATAGCAATAGTCATAGCACTGTTAATAGTAATGGTCATAGCACTGTTAATAGTAATGGTCATAGCACTGTTAATAGTAATGGTCATAGCACTGTTAATAGTAATGGTCATAGCACTGTTAATAGTAATGGTCATAGCAATGGCAATAGCAAGCGAATCCCAGAAACAACAGTAATCCAAACCAATTTAACTGTTGAAAAACGTTTAATTGAGTTAGTTGCAGAAAAAACCAGCTATCCAGTAGCCAGCATCAATCTTGATGCCAAACTACTAGATGATTTGAATTTAGATTCCATCAAAGCTGGCGAGTTAGTAGCGACAGCCGCCAAAACCTTTGGTGTGAGTGGAAAAATTGATCCTTCTGCTTTAGCTAATGCTACTTTGCAAGAAGTAAAACAGGCTATTGATGCCGTTGTTTCTGTGGAAATGCTAACGGAAGTTCCTGAGCAAATAGAGGTTGCGCCTCTGGTTTTGCCGCCTTCAGATTCCCTTGATATTACCCAAAAATTACTGGAATTAGTCGAAGAAAAGACTGGGTTTCCTAAAGATACCCTCAGCCTCGATTTGCGTCTTCTTGATGATTTAAACCTTGACTCTATTAAAGCAGCCGAGCTAGTTGCTACAGCAGTCAAACAAGTAGGAGCAACGGGAAAACTAGATCCCTCAGCCTTAGCGAATGGAACTTTAGCGGATGTCATTGCGGCGCTGGAGAAGGTATCAAACCAACCCTCTGTCAAAACTGCCGCTTCAGAGAAAACACCAGTGCTGCAAGGGAGCCAAAATAATCCTCCCCCGGAAAGCAACTGGGTTCGTAACTACGCCATTGAGTATGTGCCTCAACCTCTGACTCCTCCGACAATTGCTACTGATTGGTCACAAGCTCAAGTCTTAATTGTCTCTGATGCTGCCACATCGATTGCTAAAATTCTTACCAAGCAATTAGAGCAATTGGGCGCTCAAGTCCAACAGAAGACCTACGCCGAAATCGCAGCCGCAGAACCCGCCAGTATCGGTTCATTTTCCCACTATCTAGGGATTTTACCCGATATTTCTCCCTCCTCATCGGAATTACCCCTCGCTGCTATGGTAACTCGCCTCAGCAGTGTTGCTACCATTAGCCACACCAATCCCTCGGCAACTTTAGCTTATGTTCAATTTGGTGGGGGGCGTTTTGGCACCAGCGAGGGAGAATACCATCCCGCAGTCGCTTCAGCCGCGGCCTTTGCCCGCAGTGTTCATCTAGAGCGCCAAGAAGCACGAGTCCGGGTAATCGACCTAGCGGCAGCAATTGAACCAACCCAGGCCGGTAAATTAGTAATTCAGGAACTAGCTGGAGATGAGGGGATTACAACCGTTGGCTATGATGCGAGACAAGTAAGGCTAATCCCCCAAGCTCAGTTACAGCAGCCTATTGATTATACGCCCCGTTCCCTCACCTGGTCAGCCTCAGACGTAATTCTGGTGACAGGTGGAGCTAAGGGAATTACCGCCGAATGCGCTCTCGCTTTAGGAAAAGAAACGGGAGTGAAAATGGCTTTGGTGGGGCGAGCAGCAGTGCCAGCAGCCGGAGATAGCAACAGCGAAATTGCCCAAACTCTCAAGCGCTTAGCAGCCCAAGGACTCACCGGTGCTTACTATCGCTGCAATATTGCCGACCCTACCGAGGTTCAGCAGTTAGTTGACCAAGTGACCCAGGAATTAGGACCCATCACGGGAGTAATTCACGGAGCCGGACTCAATCAACCCCGTCGCGTCGAACAAGTTAGACCCCAAGATGCTCAAGCAGAGGTCTCGCCCAAACTTTTGGGAGCTTACAACCTATTACAGGCATTAGCCTCTAACCCACCCAAGCTCTTTATCGCTTTTAGTTCGATTATCGGCGTTACCGGAATGCCTGGTAATGCTTGGTATGCCTTTGCCAATGAATCCCTGTCGTTGCTGTTACAACAGTACCAACGGCAACACCCCCAAACCCAGGTGCTGGCGCTTGCTTATAGCGTTTGGGATGAAATCGGCATGGGAGCGCGTCTTGGCAGTGTCAAGCATCTAGAGCGCATGGGGATCAAGGCGATTTCTCCCCGTGAAGGAGTAAGCCGCTTTCTCCAGCTTTTCCAAACCGCACCAAGCACCTCACAGGTAGTAATCACTGCTCGCTTGGGTGGCTTAGATACCTGGTTACCAACCCCTTTACCCTCTCCCGCCGGACTGCGCTTTATCGAAAATGTCCAATACGTGGAACCACAGGTAGCCTTGACCGTGCGGACTCATCTGAGTTTAGGGAAGGATATCTATGTCAAAGACCACCTTTGGCGCGGTTCCTATTTGTTCCCCACCGTGTTTGGGTTATGTGCCATGGCCCAAGCTGTAGCTTACCTGACAGGGACCTCAAACCCGCCAATTGTTCGCCTAGAAGATATTTCTCTACGACGACCAATAGTCGTTAATTCCGAGACTGGGGTTGAGATTCAAATTGAAGCGGAAATTGCCGAAGCTACCAGCAATGGGGAACGTCGAGTTAAAGTCGGCATTTATACCGAGCAAACGGGCTTTTCTCTCGCTCATTTTTCTGCCAATCTCATTCTCGGAGAGTTGACTTCCGCTTCTCAGGAAAAACCCGAATTAGGCGAACCTCTTCCAATCGCTCCCAAAACTGATCTCTACGGGGATTTACTCTTCCAGGGAGAACGTTTTCAACGCCTAGGTGAAATTTACACCCTTAGTGAAAAACAGAGTGTCTTCCGTTCCCACGCTCAACTTTCTGGAGAAGATTTATCCAATCAAAGCTTTAGCAAAGGATTGAATCACTCCTTAATCCTCGGCGATCCCTATTTTCGCGATGTCTTGCTCCAATCGGTACAGTTGACCATTCCCCAAGATATCTGCTTGCCTGTGGAAATTGCCAAGATTGAGCGATTTAAACCGGCCAGCAGCGATCAAGGTCGCCGCCTTGTCACCGTTAACCTATTGGCGCGGGAAGATCGGGAGTATATTAGTGAAGTGATTGCTACCGATGAGCAGGGGAACTTAATTGAACGCTTGAGCGGTTATCGCCTACGGATTCTCGAAGAACACCAGGAAAATCCTACTGCTGCTGAGTTAGGCAATCCCGAAACCCGTGATCGCCAACACTTGCGACAAGTGTTACAGACAACTTGTCAGGGATTCGAGATTCCACCGCCTACCGTTGCGCTTGGTTATGCGCCTAACCTGCAAGGGAAATCCTTAGAACAGCGCCGCCAACAGGAAAAACCCATTGTAGAACGCGCGCTGAAAACTAAGCTAGGACTCAAACCCGAGCAAAAACTTGTTTTCGAGCTTGAGTCTCTCCCCTCTGGTAAGCCTCAACTGAGCGGGACACAAGTTTCTGGGTTAAATGTTTCTTTATCTCACTGCGATCGCTATTGTCTCTGCACTGTGGCTGAAACTCCCCAAGGTTGTGATATCGAAGCAATTACCCCTCGCAGCACCGAGGACTGGGTCGCCCTCTTAAGCGATCGCCGCAGTCAACTGATGGAGCAATTAGTGCGCCAAGGAGACAATCAAGAGCGGGCCGGTATGAGGATTTGGTCAGCCACAGAAGCAGTTCGCAAAGCTTTTAATGGTAGTGATCCGCAGTTTTCTCTAGTGGCGAAACAAGGGGATGGGGTCTTGTTATCCACCTCAACCCCGGAGGGTGAGTCTCAAGTGCTGACTGTCCCTGTCAAGTTAACCCGTCCACCGGAACGGATGGTGGCGATTGTGGTTTCCCACACCCCAGTGTCTGTACCCACAGAAGCTAATTTCCAGTCTCCTCAAGCAACGGAAGCGGCGATTATCCCAGCGACGCCTGGGAAAATTGACAGCCATAGCTCTCGCTACACCCATGATGGCCCGCAAGGACAATTAGTCTATGAGCAACGCTATCAAGTCAGTTTCAAAGATAGTGGTAGCATTAGCCGTCATGTTTACTTTGCCCAATATTTTCGCTGGATTGGCAAAATTCGGGAATTGCCGATGGAAAGTATTGCCCAGCAAATGTTAGCCGACTTCTTAACCGGAGATTGGGGCATGGTTACCAATTCCGTTAGCCTGCGAGTTGTGGGAGAAGCCACCTCCTATGATGTGATTCAAGCGCGAGCCTGGGTGGGCAATATTGTCGGCTCTTCCTTTGAGACTTACATCGAGTTTTGTAAGGTACTGCCCGATAATTCCCTAGAACGTCTGGCGATTGCCGAAGTTAAAGCCACTTGGGTGCGGTTAGTCAGCTATGGAGTTCCCGCTCCCATGCCTTTCCCGCCCTATCTCCAAGACTATTTGGCTCGCTTTGCCGCTGACAAACCCGCCAGCCTTGATTTAAAACACCCAGAAACCCTGCCTCTGGCTCCCCTACCTGCGAGCCTTGCTTCCCTCAAGCCTGGCGCGGTCATTGATGACATTCCACAACAAGAAAGCCGCTATGGACGGTTATTACGGTCTGAGGTCTTCCAAACCACTCTGGAAGAATCGAATTTGGTCGGTAATGTTTACTACGGCAATTATTTCATCTGGCAAGGACGCATTCTCGACCTGTTCCTTTACTCAGTTGCTCCTGAATATTTGCGGATTTCTAATCCTTGCGGGGAAATGGTCTGTCTCTATACCCGCATGGACTATCTACGGGAAGCGATGCCTTTTGACCGCATTCGCACCCTTCTCTATGTGCGTTCAGTATCCGAGTGTGGCGCATCTTTCAACTTTGAGTTCTTCCGGGAACAGCCTGATGGCACTTTGGAAAAACTCCATGTCGGTCAACAAGATGTGGCTTGGGTGGAGCGGCGAAAAGATGGAACGGCTGTAGCCGCACCCTGGCCCGAGGCGGTGAAGCAATCTTTAGTCGCAAGGGCGACCACCAAGGAAGCCGCTCTGTTAATGGTCTAGAAAAACCTGCTCTCTAGGATGGGGGGGAAACCCATCCTCAGACCAACCTACTGACTAGATTCTGCTTTCTCACTTTTCTCTATCTACCCAGGAAAATTTGTCATGTACAAGCCGAATAAATCATTGAGAAATCAACTCCGACTGATCCACATTTTGGCATCACTTCTCTTAGGTATTTTTATCTATTCCCCCTGGCGCAATCATCCAGGAATGCTGATAGCCGTCGGGATTGTTGTCTTTCCCCTCCTAAGCTTCACTGGACTTTGGATGTGGCAAGGGCGACGCATCGAAAAATGGTTAATGGAGAGCCGAACCATACTTTCCTCAGAGGATTCTCCCTCTTAATTGAACTAACTTAACGTAATTCTGGTTCTTCGGTGTGTGTTATGTAATAGACGGGGATTATACGCGATGAAAACCTTTGTGGTTGATCTAGAACGAACTAATCAATTAAGTCTCTTGTCAGATCAGGATTTAGTCGATTTATGCCCCCCGATCAAACCGGACCTAGTAACGAAGAACCGTGATTCTCATCCCTTTACAGGAGAAATTGATCAATGAACACGACTCAAGCTTTGCACTACGATGTTGTAATTATGGGAGCTGGTTTTGCTGGCTTATGTCAAGCGCGACACCTGATGCTCAACATCCCTAATATTCGGGTGGCGCTGATCGATCCTCGTCCCGAAAATCGACCCGATACAGATCTCAAAATTGGCGAATCTACAGTTGAAATAGCCGCCCTACTCATCTGTAAAGAGTTGGGACTGCATGATTACATGATTGAAAATCATCCTCCCAAAGCAGGACTGAACTTCCACTGGCCAAAAAACCCAGCTGAAACTGATTCAATTGATGATTATTATCACGTCTGGATCAATCGTCAACCCCCGATTCCGACTTTTCAGATCAACCGAGCAAAGTTTGAACGGGACTTGCTCAAAATGAATAAGGAAATGGGAGCAATCTTCTACAACGGAAGAGTTGTCGATGTAGATTTAACCGAAGGAGATCAACTCAAAACCGTCACAGTCAAATTAGAGGATACAACCATAGAAATAACAGCCAAGCACATTGTTGATGCGGCTGGTCGCCGATTTATTATCGGCAAAAAAACCGACAATCTCATTTTTGGTTCAGACCAACTTTTAGGAGTTAATAATGGCTCCGCTTGGGTAAGGATTAAAGATGTAGATCGGACCATTTTCCATAGTGGTTATCATCCAGCAGGAACCACTGTCAGTCATTACTACGCTACCAACCATTACTTTGGTCCTGGTCATTGGCTATGGATGATTCCCATTGATCGAGATAGTAAAGAACTTTCTCTCGGAGTCATTCACCACCACGATGTCATTCCCGCAGCCACCATAAACACCCAAGAAAAGTTTACTGCTTTTTTGAAAGCCAACCATACGGTTCTCTATAAATTATTGCAAAATAGCGAGTTGGTTGACTTTCATTATTTGCCCCGAGTTGCCCACAAAAGTAAAGTGATGTTTTCGCCTGATAACTGGTATGTGGTGGGAGATTCAGCCTGTATTTTTGATGCTTTTTATTCCCTGGGAACGACGATGATTGCCATCGCCGTTGAAAGCATTACCGAAATTATCCGCGCCAAATTGACCAACGAGGCCAATGCTGAAGAAAAACGGGCTGTTTACAATGACTTCAATCTGGCTTTTACTGATAGCGTCAACACTTTCATGCAGGAACATCAAAAACAGTTAGGTCATGCCAGTATCATGAGTTGGCGGATTTACTTTGAGTATATGTGGTGGTTTGGCGTTTTAGTTCCCATGTACATCGGTAAATGGCATTTAGATCCAGCTTTTCTCAAACAGTTTACTGGTCCTTTCCGCACTTTTCTCAATGGCTTATTCGTGGATGTGTATCAAGACTGTAACCAATTAGTAGAGCGCGGAGTTAATATGGGCTTGATGGATGCGATTCGAGCCGATCAACTAATCGGCAGTTACTATACCTTTAAACACTTTGAAGACTTCCTAGAAAATAGCAAGCTTGAACCCCAACGCTGTAACATTTTCACCAGCATGAAGAATACCTTTTTCTATGTGGCAATTTGGTATGCAATGTTCCAGTGGAAAGGTTTTGGCTGGCGCGGCCTGTTGAAACCCCGCAATTTAGCTCATTTTAGCTATCTGTTAGCCCAAAGTGGATTATCAGCCCTGGGAGAAATGCGGCATAACTTCTTGACTCGTAGTCTGCCAGATAATAGCGAAATCGAGGAAATGCGCCAAGAATTCAAAGAATATCGCTATCAAGGCAAATTACAGCCCTGGAGTGCTGAACTTTCTTAAAACTTGGTTCAAAGCCCATAGTTTTTCCTTCTCTTAAATTCAAACAATTTACCAAAACTAACCTCGATTAATTCAGGAGTAAATCAATGCAAATGACTCAAGATAAAGAGTATGATGTAATCATTATGGGTGCTGGTTTTGCTGGCCTATGTCAAGCGCGACACCTGATGCTCAAGATTCCCAATATCAAAGTTGCTCTAGTGGATCCTCGTCCCGAACAACGCACAGATAAGGACTTAAAAATTGGCGAGTCCACCATTGAAATTGCCGCTCTTTTTCTCGCTAAAGAATTGGGACTACATGATTACCTAATTGAAAATCATGCTCCCAAACAAGGGCTTAACTTTCACTGGCCCAAAAATCCAGCAAAAACTGAAACAATCGACGACTACTATCATGCTGGCTCGAACCGACAAGTTCCCATTCCCTCTTTTCAAATCAACCGCTCCAAGTTTGAACAAGACTTGCTAAAAATGGATAAAGCGATGGGAATCAACTTCTATAATGGGCAAGTTGTTGATGTTGATTTAACTCCTGGCGATGCCATTAAAACAGTTAAAATCAAGGTAGGCGATGAAAGAATGGAACTGCAAGCCAAACACGTTATCGATGCAGCAGGACGCAAATTCATCATCGGGCGCAAGACTGACAACCTCCTATTTAGTCCAGAAAACTTAATGGGATTAAACACGGGCTCTGCCTGGGTGCGAGTCAAAAATGTAGATCGTACCATCTTTCACAGTGGCTACGATCCTCTTAATGCCTCAACCAGCCATTATTACTCGACTAATCACTATTTTGGCGAAGGACATTGGCTGTGGATGATTCCGATTGACACCCAAACAATGGAATTATCTATTGGCGTGATTCATCACCATGATGTGATTAATTCTACTCAGGTAAACAGCCGGGAAAAATTCCATGATTTCCTGCGAAATAACCATCAAATTCTTGCCAATATTATTGACAGTGGAGAAGCAGTAGATTTCCACTATTGGCCGAGGATTTCTCACACAAGCAAAACCCTATTTTCTCCCGATAATTGGTATGTCCTTGGCGACGCTGCTTACATCTTCGATGCTTTCTATTCCTACGGAACCACCACGATTGCTTTAGCCATTGAAGGGATAACGGAGATTGTGCGGGCCAAACTCGCAGGTGAAGCTGATGCGGAACAAAAACGGGCTGCTTACAATGAGTTTAACTTAGCCTACTCCCGTAGTGTCAACTGTCTCTATCGGGGACACGCCAAACAGTTAGGACAAGCCAGTGTGATGAGTTGGCGCATTTACTTTGAGTATATGTGGTGGTTTGGGGTACAAGTTCCCATGTATGTAGGTAAATGGCATTTGGACCTCACCTATATTCCCATCTTTCTCAAAACTCTAAACAGCAATATTGATGGACTGTTTGCTGATTTAAATGAACAATTTACCGAACTAGCAGACAAGGATGTCAATATTGGCTTGATGGATTGTTACCGGGGCGATCAACTTTTCAAGGGTTATCACACTCTCAAACACTTTGATGACTTCCTGGAAAATACCAAGTTTGAACCGCGGCGGTGTAATGTTTTTGCTGGTTTAAAAGCTACCTGTTTTTATGCCGCCCTCTGGTATGCACTCTTTCAATGGAAAGGATTTGGTATTCAAGGTTGTCTCAATCCCCGCCATATTTACCATTTCTTGCGCCTATTAGGGTTATCAGGACAAGCAACTATCGGCGAGTTAATTTATAAGTTTAAAACCAAAGGACTGCCCGCCAACAGCGAAATTGAAGCGATGCGTCAAGAGTTTAAAACTTATCAATATCAACCAAAACTCCAGCCTTGGCTGGCAGAAGCTACCAATTCTTAAGGATTTTGACTTGCATCAAATTCAACGCTCTTCTCTCAATCATCTGTGAGTGTCAATTACCTCATCAACTATCAAGGAGTTAACCATGAATTATACCATTACTCAATCCCGAGAATACGATGTTGTCATTATGGGAGCAGGCTTTGCTGGACTGTGCCAAGCACGACATCTCATGCTCAACATCCCTAATATTCGGGTGGCACTAATCGATCCCCGTCCCGTTGAACGTACAGACAAAGATTTAAAAATCGGTGAGTCTTTAATCGAAGTTGCCGCTTTATTTCTCTGCAAAGAGTTGGGACTACATGATTATTTAATCGAAAACCACCCCCCCAAATCTGGTCTCAATTTCCACTGGCCAAAAGATCCAGCAAAAACAGAAACCCTTGATGATTATTATCATGTCTGGGCAAACCGTCAAACTCCAGTGGGGTCTTTTCACCTACAACGGGCTAAATTTGAGCAAGATTTACTGGTGATGAATTGTCAGATGGGAGCCGATTTTTACGAGGGACGGGTCAAAGATGTCGCTCTTACTTCAGGGGATGAGCTAAAAACAGTTTATGCCAAAGTTGGCGAGGAAAATATTACCCTTCAAGCCAAGCACGTCATCGATGCCGCAGGCAAGAATTTTATTATTGGACGCAAAACTGATAATGTGCTTTCTGGTCCAGAGAATCTCCTGGGACTCAATAATGGTTCAGCGTGGCTGCGGGTGAAAAATATCGACCGCACGATTTTCCACAGTGGCTATCATCCCGAAGGCGCATCTACGAGCCATTATTATGCCACCAATCACTATTTTGGCCAGGGTCACTGGTTGTGGATGATTCCGATTGATAAGCACTCGATGGAACTATCTATTGGCATTATTCACCATCACGATGTTATTCCCGCCCAGAGCATAAATAACCTGGAGAAGTTTTCCAATTTTCTCAAGAGCAATCATACTATTCTCTCTCGATTGATTGAAAGTGGGGAAGTAGTTGATTTTCATTACTGGCCGAAAATTGCCCACAAAAGCAAAGTTCTTTTTTCTCCTGATAACTGGTACGTTATTGGGGATGCTGCCCATATTTTTGATGCTTTTTATTCCTATGGAACGACCATGATCGCTTTTGAGGTAGAAAGTGTTACAGAAATTATCCGTGCTAAATTGGCTGAGGAAGCAGCAGCAGAACAAAAACGATCCGCTTACAATGATTTCAACCTAGCTTATGCTCGTACTGTCAACTGTCTCTACCGAGATCATGCCTATCAACTCGGTCATGCTAGTGTTATGAGTTGGCGGATTTATTTCGAGTATATGTGGTGGTTTGGTGTCCATGTTCCCACCTATATTGGTAAATGGCATCTGGACTTAAATTTTATCCCCCGCTACGTGACAATTGCCGATGGCAATGTTAATGGAATTTTCGCTGATTTATGTCGGGAATTTCATCAATTAGTGTCACAGGGTGCTAATATTGGTTTAATGGATGCCTATCGGGCCGATCAATTGCTGGGCGGTTATGGAACCTTAAAACACTTCGACGATTTCTTAGAAAATACCAAGTTCGAGCCTCGGCGCTGTAATGTTTTTGCCAGTATGAAAGCCGCTTACTTCTACATTGCTATTTGGTATGCTCTCTTTCAATGGAAAGCTTTTGGCATCGCTGGTTGGTTAAATCCGAAACATTGGTATTACTTTGGTCGGATGTTGAAGCTATCGATTCAAGCCACAATCGCCGAAGTAATTTATAAGCGCAAAACCCGAGGAATAGCTGATAACAGCCAAATTGAGAAGATGCGTGAGGAATTCAAAAACTATCACTATCAACCGCAGAAGAAATCGCCTTCTGTTGTTCAAAACGTGGTCGGTGAAAGAGTAACAATTGAGTCTTTTCCTGCTTAGTAGGAGCGAATAGCTGTCACTGGTGTCAACTTAAGCAAAGCCAAACTATAATCTGTCATGACGAGACGGCATTTTTGTCAATCCCCCCCTCGCTATGACATTCAAAAAATCATCATTTTTACTTAATTTGAGACTAATGATCGCTGTTCACCCGTAAAATTCCTGCTCTTAGTTGAGGTAATTATCATGGAATTAGCCACCTTTGTCTCATCCCAATTCATCTTAGAGCCTAATGAATTGCGCCGGGGAATTAACCGCATTGGCTTGAATCTTTCCGAATCAGAATTCAATGCACTCGTGCAGGGGAACTCAGTTGACTTGGAAGGTAGAGGACTGAGTGAAATTGGCTCAATATTTATCATGGCAGCCGCTGTTGCTCCACTTAATTTAGGTAAGCCGAGAACGCTGCTTAAGTTTTCTGATTTACCGACTCTTGTTGAGCCAAACATTCCGCCTGAAAATGCTAGTTGTCCTGGAATTCCGATTTACTGTTGGCTCTCTGACTTAGACAAAAAACATTGTGTTTATCTCACCTTAACCGATAGTAAACCAGTTCTCCAGATCGGGTCTTAGCAGAGAATTTTATCAGTTAACTAATGAATCATAGGGAAAAAAGATGAAATTTTGGCTACTCGGCGGAATAGTTATTACTTTGGTGGCACTACTGGTACTTTTAGGACTGGTTTACCAGCAAGTTGCCACAATTAAAGACCTAAGTAAGTATCCACCACCTGGTCAATTGATAGATGTAGGGGGTTATCGCTTGCATCTCCACTGTAAAAGTCAAGGTAGTCCCACTGTGGTGATGGATTATGGACTAGGGGGAATATCTCCCCTCTGGCATTGGGTTCAATCGGAAGTGGCAAAGTTCACCTCTGTCTGTGTTTACGACCGCGCTGGCTACGGCTGGAGTGAACCCAGTCCCCATCCTCGCACCAGCCTGATTATGGTTCAAGAACTACACACTCTACTAACAAAAGGGGGAATAGCCGGGCCTTATTTACTGGTGGGTCATTCCTTGGGAGGGTTGAATATGCGCCTGTTTGCCAGCCGGTATCCTTCAGAAGTAGTGGGAGTGGTTTTAGTGGATGCAGTACCGGCAAATGTCTATAGCCGTCTGGGGAATGAATTTAGGAAAAATATGGCAGCAACGCGGCAAATGTTTCGCAGTTTATCCATCATTTCTCGCCTGGGAATCTTGCGCCTCCTGCTTCAACTCAAAGGCAGTGATGTCGCTCCCGAATTTGTCCAAAAATTGCCCCCGTCTGTACAATCTGTTGTTTTAGCAAAGTTCCTACCCCAAAGCTTTAATACTGCCTTAGCCGAAAGCGCATTAATGAAAAAAGATGCTGCATTGGTCAGTAAAACTTCCTTTCCCTCTCACTTACCCTTAGTCGTAATTTCTCACGGACTGAATATGTTTTCCGGGCAAAATGTAGAAGTGTCTGAGTCTATCTGGCGGCAATTACAGGCAGAAACCTCCGATCTTTCGACTTCGGGAAGCTTACAAATCGCTCACAGCAGTGGTCATAATATTCATATTGATCAACCTGAATTAGTTGTTGATGCAATCAGGAAAATCTTACAACAGACTAACCTCAAGGAGAAGACAAATGAAAAACTCTAAAATTAAAATACTGCCACTTGTTCCAAGCATTATAAGCTTAACAGTTTCCCTATTGCCAGGAGCAATCACTCCCGCCAATGCATCTTCTTTAAACTGTGGTTCAGGGAACAATTGGATTTCTAATTGCTCGAGCCAGATCTATAATTTTTTCAACACAGTTATCGTTAGTGCTAACTTTGGCTTTAGTCCAAATAATTTACCAGATTTTACCGCAATTCTTCAGGGAAACACCCAGATTTTATTAGGAAATCCCGTTGATGCCATTATTGGCGATCCTTTACTGGGTAATGTAGGCAGTGTTGATGGTATTGCCGACGTAGTTCAACTGGAAGTCTTCCACAATATATCTTCAGGTACTACTCCTTTTGTCCCCCTGATTACTGCCTTAGCTGGGGATGGAGTGCCGGATTTAGTGCCGACTCCTCCAGGGTCAACTTTACCCTATGTTTCCCTTTATTCGGCAGGAGCTATCAGCCAAAGAAATGATAATCCCTCATTAGGAGATAGTTTCTTGAAATTCTTTTTAGAAATCCAAGGAACACCGGAAGGGACAATTCGCACCAGAGACCCCGTAACCCTCAATGTCTCCTCACCTTTAACTGGGTTTCCTCCAGAAGGAGCTGGGAGTCAGCTAGAATTTTTCAGTTCTGCCATTACCCCTTTATTTACTCCTGGACCTGATGGAGTGTTTTGGACAGGGGATGAAGTCGAAGTAGCTCGCATTGTTCCTGATGCTAACAATCGGGCAGTGACTCTTTCCCTAACGCCAATTCCTGAGCCTTCTAATACCCTGTCTTGTTTACTATTAGGACTCGGACTCTTCGGGGTTAGTTGTTTACAAAGACTCGGCAAAAACTTTCAGTAACTTGAAATAAAAAGCTTTTAATCGCAAAGGAGAAAATGACATGGCTACTTTTATCGGCACCACTGGCAACGATCTTTTATTCGGCAGCAATGACGATGATATTTTATATGGCAACGGTGGCAACGACTATCTTGATAGTGGACTTGGCAACGACACTTTGGTTACTGGCGATGGCAACGATGCCTTACTTGGGGGCGGCGGTAACGATTTGCTGTTCGGCGGTGGTGGTAATGACTATCTAGGTGGCGGCGATGGCAACGATGATCTACTTGGGGGCGATGGCCGTGATATTCTCCTTGGTGGTAATGGTGATGACGCTCTCAATGGCGGCGATGACAACGACATTCTCAACGGTGATGCTGGCAATGATACTTTAAGTGGAGGTGCTGGCAACGACGGGATTATTGGCGGTTCTGGCGACGATCAGGTAACAGGAGGTGATGGCAACGACGGCATCTGGGGCGGTAGTGGCAATGACGCTCTCTTTGGCGGTTCTGGCAACGATGGCATTATTGGCGATGTTGGCGACGACGTACTCAATGGCGGTGATGGTGACGATGCTCTCTTTGGTGGTTCTGGTAACGACATTCTTTTTGGTGAGGTGGGCAATGATGCTCTCTTTGGTGATAGTGGCAACGATGTATTAATTGGTGGCTTGGGTGGGGACACTCTTGCGGGCGGTACTGGAGCAGATCAATTTGTTTTCAACAGTCCCCAAGATGGCATTGACACTATTACAGATTTCTCGGTTGTTAATGATATTATGATCGTCTCTGCTGCGGGTTTCGCTGACGACCTCATAGCAGATGCTTTGCTGATGCCTGAGCAATTTGTCATTGGTACAGCAGCAGTTGATTCTAATGATAGATTTATCTATAACCGAGCTAACGGCACTTTATTCTTTGATGTCGATGGTGTAGGCGGAATCGCTCAAATTCAGATTGCTAAACTATCATCTGGACTTGATTTGACTAACAATAACATTTTTGTTAGTAATAACTTCGCAGTCTAAGCAGCGGCGTTCAACTTTTTATTTAAAGGCAAAAGTTTATGTTCAATTATCGCGGCAAAACAGCATTAATCACGGGAGCATCATCTGGGATTGGCGAGATATTCGCCCGCGAGCTTGCTAAACGTGGCATGAATCTCATTTTAGTAGCACGAACCGAAGAAAAACTACGCACAATAGCAACCGATCTTTATCAAGTTTACGGTGTCCGCACTGAAGTAATTGTTGTCGATCTAAGTCGTGAAAATGCTGCTCAGGACGTTTTCAGCGCTGTCGAGGAAAAGGCACTTACTGTAGATTTACTTGTTAATAATGCCGGGTTTCTTAACTATGCGCCCTTCGAGCAAATTCCCCTTGAGCAAGATCGCGCACAGGTGATGGTTAACGTAGTGGCTTTAGTTGATTTAACCCATAAATTTATCCCAGGAATGCTGGCTAAAGGGGAAGGAGCGGTAATCAATTTATCCTCTAGTGGAGCCTTTCAGCCCATGCCTTACATGGCCGTTTATGGAGCGAGTAAGGCGTTCGTCCTCTCCTTTAGTGAAGCGCTTTGGGCTGAGTATCGCCATCGAGGACTAAGGGTTTTAGCACTCTGTCCTGGACCGACAGCAACACGGTCTTTAGTTAAGATATTTGATGATGGGAGTGCCACCTCTCCTCAGCGGGTGGTAGCAGTTGCTCTCAAAGCTCTTGAAGACGGGCGCAATTATGTCATTCCCGGACTAAAAAATTACTGGCTTGCTAACAGCATTCCTCGCTTAATGCCACGCAATATAACCGTGCAAATCTTGGAACGAATAACTCGACCGAGAAGAAAAGACCTCAATGAAACCAGATAATTAAAGAGAGTAAAGCTTCTTATGAAATCTCAGCTTTTTGTCAAACCAACTAATTGGCTACTTATTACCTGTCTCACCATCGGGACTATGGCAAGTGGCGCTGTAGCGACTTATTCAATTTGGCGCTATCAATCTTTAAAAACAACATCCCCGGCTGTCGCTTCCACTACTCCGAGAAAGCCTAAAGCCGTGGCGGCTTTAGGCTATGTAGAACCGGCGGGAGAAACAATCAAGATTTCTGCTGCTGCTTTTATGGAAGGGTCTCGCCTTGATAAACTGTTGGTAAAGCAGGGAGAGCAGGTTGACGCTGGACAAGTTTTGGCTATCCTCGACAGTCGGGACAGACTCCAAGCAGCACTGAAACAAGCACAAGACCAAGTTCGCATTGCTCAATCTCTTTTAACTCAGGTGAAAGCTGGCGCAAAACAGGGGGATATTATTGCCCAAAATGCCAGATTTGAAGGGACTCGCTCCGAATTAGAAGGACAGATTACCACCCAAAGAGCTACTATTGCCAGTTTAACGGCTCAATTACAAGGGGAAAAAATGGCTCAATACGCCACTATTGAGCGGATTAAAGCTGAGTTTCACAATGCACAAAAAGATTGTCAGCGTTACCATACTCTATACGAAGAAGGTGCGGTCTCAGAGCAAGAACGCGATCGCTTCTGTCTGATGGCTCAAACTAGCCAAGAAAGTCTGCGAGAAGCCAACGCTAATTTAAGTCGAATTGTCACCACTCTAACCGCAAGAATTGATGAAGCTAAAGCTAATCTTCAGCGCACGGTAGCAACTCTAGATCAGAAAATCAAAGAAAACCAAGCGACCTTAGATGCGGTTGCGGAAGTCCGTCCCGTAGATGTTGAAGTTGCTCAATCCCAATTAATCGCCGCTAAAAGTGCTGTCCAAAAAGCAAAAGCTGATTTAGATTTAGCTTTTGTCAAAGCTCCCAAAGCGGGACAAATTCTCAAAATTTATACTTGGCCCGGTGAATTAATTGGTGATAAAGGCATCCTCGATCTCGGTCAAACCAGTCAAATGTACGTCACTAGCGAAGTTTATGAAACAGATGTGAGTCGGGTTAAACTAGGACAACGGGCAAAAATTACCACCGATGGATTGATTGGGGAACTAAGGGGAACCGTCGCTGAAATTGGCTTACAAATTGGCAAAAAAGATGTCTTGGGTACCGATCCAGTTGCTGATGCAGATGCGCGAGTGGTGGAAGTCAAAATTCGTCTCGATCCATCTTCTAGTAAGAAAGTGGCTAACTTGACTAATTTACAAGTCAATGTGGTGATCGATACGAACAAAACTAATCTTTAAAAGAGCTATCGAAAAATTATAACCCAATCACAGCTGGCTTTTAGGTTGTGCGCTAACTAAATAGTTCTATATATGAAATGAATATCTATTTAGTTAAATTTCTTATCTAGCAAGACTTTTAGCCTTGAGATAATGTTAGGTCGAAGTCTCAAATAAGGAGTAGTATTTGTCAACAAGTCAGCCGCGAGCAATCTAGAATCTTTAGGAGGAGCAAAAGATGAAAATATTCCACGGGAAGTTACCGACAGCTTGGTTGCAATTACGCTACCAAAAAACCAGGTTACTGGTGGCTCTATCGGGGGTTATTTTTGCGGTTGTAATTGTCTTTATGCAATTGGGGATTCGGGATGCTTTGTTTGATAGTGCTGTTCGGCTTCACGAAGCTCTACAAGGGGACTGTTTTTTAATTAGTCCTCGTACTACTTCACTGATTGGCATGGAAAGTTTTCCTCAACGGCGATTACTCCAAACCTTGGCTTTTGAAGAAGTAGATTTTGTCAGCCCGATTTATTTAGATTTTGCTCAGTGGAAAAACCCTGAAACTCGTAATTATTGGCGTAATATATTCGTGATTGGATTTGATCTTAAACATTTGGCATTTGATTTACCCGGTCTCGCAGAAAATATGGATCTATTAAAACTTCCCGATCAAGTTTTATTTGATCAAGATTCTCGCTCTGAATTTGGTCCTATTGTTGCTGATTTTGAAAAAAAGGGATCGGTTATTACTGAGGTTAGCAATAAGGGTAACAACCGCAAAATAGAAGTCGCTGGCTTATTTAAACTGGGAACTTCTTTTGGTTCAGATGGTAATTTAATCATGAGCCATTTGAATTTTTTAAGAATTTTTAGCAACCGTTCTGATGGATTAATTAATATTGGCTTAATTCGTCTAAAACCAGGAACTAATATCAATAAATTTATCGAAGATATTCAAGCATATTTACCTCATGATATTAAAGTTTTATCAAAGCAACAGTTGATTCAATTTGAGAAGAATTATTGGCAAAGTAGTACGGCGATTGGTTTCATTTTTAATTTAGGTGTTATCCTGGGAATTATTGTTGGAATTGTCGTTGTCTATCAAATTCTCTATACAAATGTTTCGGAACATCTTTCAGAATACGCCACCCTAAAAGCGATGGGCTATCGTCATAGCTATCTCTTATCAATGGTTTTACAACAGGCTTTTTTAATTGCTGTTCTCGGATATATTCCAGGTTTTTTGATCGCTAATATTCAATATGAGTTTACTAAAAATGCCACCTTATTACCTGTCAATATGTCGCTTGATCGAGCGGTTTTTGTCTTTATCTTAACCTTAGTCATGGCCTTCGTTTCAGGAGCCACTGCTGTTAAAAAATTGCAAGATGCCGATCCAGCCGATATTTTTTAGAAAAAAGAAACAAATATCTATACCTCATCTCAAGGAAAGAGGCTGTCTATGGACATTATTGATATTCAAAACCTCAATCACTATTTCGGTCAAGGAACGCTGAAAAAACAAGTTCTTTTTCAGATCAACTTAAAAATCACAGAGGGAGAGATCGTTATTTTAACTGGCCCCTCTGGTTCTGGAAAAACAACCTTACTATCCTTAATCGGTGGCCTACGCTCTGTTCAAGAAGGAAGCTTACAGCATTTTGAAAAAGAATTACGGGGGGCTAGTGAAGAACAATTAGTCCAAACCCGCCGTCAAATTGGTTATATTTTTCAAGCCCATAATTTGTTACCCTTTCTAACCGCAAGACAGAATGTACAAATGTCGATCGAGCTTCAGGAACATCTCGGCGGACGGGAAACAGAAGAACGCGCTGCTTTGATATTAGAAAAAGTCGGCTTAGGACATCGGATCGACTATTATCCAGATAGCTTATCCGGGGGACAAAAGCAAAGGGTAGCGATCGCACGAGCTTTGGCCGGTAATCCCCCATTAGTTTTAGCCGATGAACCAACAGCCGCCCTCGATAGTAAAACGGGACGAGACGTGGTGAATTTGATGCAACGTTTAGCCAAAGAACAGAGCCGTACTATTGTACTCGTTACCCACGATAATCGGATTTTAGATATTGCTGATCGCATTGTTCACATGGAAGATGGACGCTTGTGCAGTTGCTAATAGCCATCTAGAGAAAACTCAGAAAAGGCGCTCCTCAGCTTTTCGGCTAAGACTGGGATACCTCCACCGATAGATTCTGACACCAAATCTGTTTTTAATTGAGGAAACAACTTTTTTGTCTTAGCCTTAGTGGGAAGCTATTATATTTTCATGCTTGGCGGTGCCAACTTTGGCATCGAGAAGATCTCCTGAATCCTGAAAATGCAATCCCTAGACTTTACCACCCTCAGTGCCACTTGTGCCGAAATTGCCGCCCCTTGGCTACCAGCCAGATTAGAACAAGTGTATCAAATTGATCGCCAAACCATCGCCCTCCATTTACGAACCTTCGATCGCAAGGGATGGTTAATTATTTCTTGGCATCCCCAAGGGGCGCGGCTGCATATTGGTGATCCACCGCCGAAAGTCCCTGATACCTTCACTTTCAGCGATCAATTGCGTCATCAACTCAATGGTTTTGCCCTGACAAAATTAGCATTTGTTGCCCCGTGGGAAAGAGTCATTGATCTGCAATTTGCCAAACGTCCCGATGATCCGGCGCTGTGGCATTTGTATATAGAAATTATGGGCAAATATAGCAATGTCATTTTAACTGCGGCTGACAATCAAATTGTCACCGTTGCCCATCAAGTTAATGCTACCCAGTCTAGTGTTCGCACCGTACAAACGGGACAAATCTATCAACTACCCCCCGTTTTATTGGCAACAGACCCCAGTTTAGAAGAATCCTTGAGCAGTTGGCAAGCGAGAGTTAGTTTAATCCCTAAAACTATCGAAAAACAGTTAGTTAGTACCTATCGTGGGGTTAGTCCCGTCATCGCTCGCTCGATGTTGCAAAAAGCCAAAATTAACCCAAAATTAAACACGGATCAGTTAGATAATACTGATTGGGAAAAGCTCTTTTCAGCTTGGCAAGAATGGTTAAAAATCCTTGAAAATAAAACCTTTCAACCGGGATGGACAAGCGAAGGTTATACAGTTATCGGTGGGGAGATGCTGGCAGCGGCTAAAAATGTCCAAGAATTATTAAACCGTTATTATAGCGACCAAATTAATCAAGAAAACTTTCGACAACTACAGCAAAAGTTAAATCAAAAAATCACATCTTTACTGACTAAACTGCAAACTAAAGCGGCGGGATTTCAAACAAGACTAGCAGAATCTGCTCATGCTGATCGCTATAAAGAGCAGGGGGATTTATTAATGGCCCATCTGCAGCAAATACAGCAGGGAATGACTAGCATTACTTTGGTGGATTTTCAGACAGGAAAACCTGTCATTATTCCTCTCGATCCCGAAAGAAATCCCGTGCAGAATGCCCAATATTTGTATAAACAACATCAGAAATTAAAAAGGGCCCGGTTAGCGGTGGAACCTTTATTAGAGGAAGTGGTCAGTGAAATTAATTATCTTGAACAGGTGCGATCGAGTTTAAGTCAACTAGAAAATTATAGCAGCAGCGAAGATTTAGAGGCATTAGACGAGATACAAGAAGAATTAATCCAACAGAAGTATCTAGAAAGCAATTACCAGCGTAATCGGGCGAATAACAAAGAATCCGAACCCATGCGCTTTACTACTCCCTCTGGAGTCGAATTATGGATTGGCAGAAATAACCGTCAAAATGATCGGCTAACTTTTCGTAGTGCCAGCGATTACGATATCTGGTTTCATAGCCAAGAAATCCCTGGTAGTCACGTTTTACTGCGTTTAAGTCCCGGTACAGTTCCAGAAGCCGCCGATCTGCAATTTGCCGCCGATTACGCCGCTTATTATAGCCGCGCTCGCCATAGTGAACAGGTTCCCGTTGTCTATACCCGTCCTAAATACGTCTATAAACCCAAGGGCGCAAAGCCCGGTATGGTGGTTTACAAACAGGAAACAGTAATCTGGGGCTGTCCTCAGAGGGTTGAGGATTACCGCAAAAAATAATTTTTTACCAAATTGTTTACTTTTTTTTACACAAAATGGGTATTGTCTGTTACAATTTTTACTAGAGAGATAAATGCAGTTCAGGCGCTTGGGAACGCAAGAACTATATTTCCTCAGATTACAACAACAAACAACAGCAAACCAGTGGTAGCAGCCGATAGTCGGGGGAAAGACACAAAAAACCGACTATTTAGGTGATATTAAAGCGACCACTGGTATTTTATCTTAACCTAACCGGTTCTGTAACTCCGTGATCGTCCCCGTCTCACATTTTGTAATGGTGCAAAATTAATTTCCATTCAGCCAGAAGTATAACCTAAATTAGGGCTTGCTGAATAATGGTAAAACCCTTTTTAATCTTTCAATAGGATTAGTTTGATCGAAAATTTGGGTACAAACCCTTCCTTTAGTGTAGGGTTGGGCGGCTCCACTTAAATATATATTGTCAACTTAAAGAATTTTGTGCTAAGATATTGATACTCGGTCGAGCAGTGTCAAAATGTTTGTGCTAGAATACAAGGTTAAGCCAAAACCTAATCAGATAGAAGCCATTAACGAAGCAATACGGACAACCCAATTTGTTCGGAATAAAGTTCTGCGTTATTGGATGGATAATCAGGGTGTTGGCAAAACAGAGTTATTTCGGTACAACACAGCATTAAGAAAAGAGTTTAAATTTGTTGATGATTTAAACTCCCATGCTTGCCAGACTGCCGTAGAAAGAACCTTGCGGGCAATTACTCGGTTTTACGATAATTGCCAAAATAAAGTTAAAGGAAAGAAAAACTACCCTAAGTTTAAAAAACATTCTCGTTCTGTTGAGTATAAAGTATCTGGATGGAAACTATCAAAAGATAAACGTCATATTACCTTTGGCTCTTCGTTACTTGGTATGGTTCGATAGGGGGGCATAAATCGACTAAATCCTTATCTGGCAAGGTATTTAATTGATTAGTTCGCTCTAGATCGAAAATAATTGACAAAAATCGCTAAATGCCTTTCTATATAGGGGTTCCATCCCTTATAACCCCCGTTCATTGCATAACACAAACCGAAGAGCCTTACCTTTACAGACAAAAAAGGTATTGGCACTCTTAAACTGATTGGCTCTAGAGATATTAATTATTATCAACCAGACCAGATTAAACGGGTAAGAATCCTTAATCGTGCCGATGGTTATTATGTGCAGTT
>NZ_JADEVX010000378.1:0-1110 GCF_015207925.1 Microcystis sp. LEGE 00066
ATACCAATTCTCCAAAATGTGACTACAGATAGGCTAGAATATCATATTAGTAGAGTTAAAGGAAAAATATGGCAGGAGTTTATAAGATAGAAATATCTGAAAGTGAAGCAGAACTCAAGGAACTGCTTAGAAAAGAAAAAACTGGTTCAGGAAAAGAAAGAATACAAGTATTGTACTTGTTAAAGACAAAAAAGGCAAAAACGGTGACAGAAGCCGCGGAAATGCTAGGAAGAAATAGAGTCACTGTACAAGATTGGTTAGGAAAATATCGTCAAGGAGGACTCGAAAAATTATTGTCTAAAAAAGTCAGTACAGGAAGACCAAGAAAAGTTCCTCAGTGGGCAGAAAAAACCTTAGAAAAAAGATTAAAAGAAAAGGAAGGATTTGATAATTATGGGGAAATTTGTGAATGGTTAAAGGAAAAATTAGGGATAAAAGCCAAGTACAAAACTGTACACAAATTAGTATATTATCGGCTAAAAGCGTCTCCAAAAATAGCCAGACCAAAAAGCCTAGAACAATCAGAAGAAAGGTTAGAGGATTTTAAAAAAAACCTCCTAGAAAATTTGGCAATGCTGAGTTGGGTGGCGATAACAATGATGAGTAATACAGGAAAAATTCGCTTTTTATGTGAAGATGAAACTCGTCTGGGACTGAAAACAATCAGCGGGAGAAAAATAACAGCAAAAGGGGTAAAACCTTACGGGAAAGTGCAGTGGAAATTTCAAGCGACCTATATCCATGGGGTGGTAGAGCCGAAGACAGGAGAGCATTTTTTTTACGAATTCACTCATTTAAACAGTCAATGTTTTCAAATATTTTTAGAATTAGTTTCTGAATATTTTGCCGATAGTATTTTGATAATACAGTTAGATAATGGCAGGTTTCATAAGGCAAAAAAACTGAAAATACCTGACAACATTATTCTCATGTTTCAGCCACCACATTGCCCAGAATCTAATCCAATTGAACAGATTTGGCAATATCTAAAAAAAGGATTGAGATGGAAACTACCTAGAGACTTAGAGGAATTACGTTTGTTAATTGGTCAACGACTCGAAGAAATGAACAAAGAGGTAATTGCTTCAATTGTTGGACGAGGTTATATCC
>NZ_JADEVX010000229.1:0-5861 GCF_015207925.1 Microcystis sp. LEGE 00066
GGTGTGGGGTGTGGGGTGTGGGGTTTTACCGATTTTGAGGTAGTCAGTTGCCTAATTTTCAGGGAAAAAGTACCTGAATTTTGCCCCCGATCCCCGCAATGGCTAGCACTTTTTGAGGGAAAAAAAGTCTAAAAGTCTTATCCAACAAGGTTTTTAGATTTATTCAGCAAGCCCTAAGTTAGATTTTTTAGACCGGGATCATCCTTCTCTATTTAACCTCATTAGCAGAAACGATCGGAGCCTTGAATAACTTGAGAGGAAAAATACTTAATTGGTAGCTCTGGGGGAAACTCTGGTGCTGACAGAGTATTTAACTTTATCTTTATCGGTATCTCCAGTAGTCAGATTTACCTCAGCGTTGGCATTCAAAATCACTTGATTACCACCCGCGCGAATACAGGCATAAAAACCGTCCACAGTATCTGCGGGGATTCGGGTAAAACCCGTAGGACAATTGGGGTTATTAGCAGCCGCTGCTAACCTATCGGTGACGGGGGAAGGTATCCAAGAATTAATATCATAGTTGCCATCTTCGTCCAAGTTTGGACCATAGCGCCACAAGACTAGACCGGTCAAGCTATCTTGAGTCCGACTGTTTTGGGTATAGTAAACGATCTGGTTGGGGAGCGGCTGACTGAGATCGTTGGGGTTAGGAATTTGGAAAGCAAGAACTGCTCGCGCTTCTTCTGTTCGCGCTTCTTCAGGCACGCTCTCGATCGCCGCTGCCGTGGCTTCAGAATCAGCGATAGTTTTTGCCCGTCTCACTTCATCTGAAACAAACTCTAGAGTACGATTAAGATTATTTTGGATTTCAGTACCAGCATTAGCTCGATAGTTACTTCTGAGCAGGTTAGTTACGCCAATTCCCGCCACCGAGATGGCAATCAGCATCATCGAACTTGCTAGTAAAACCTCTGTAATTGTAAAACCTGCTTGTCGAACCAGTTGGTGAGCTTGTCGAACTGGTTGGTGAGCTTGTCGAACCAACCGAGCGGATTTTTTTGGTAAACGGCCTAGGTGATTGATGTACCCTAAATAAAAACGCATAGTTTTAACCCGTGCCAATTTCTCTGTTCTGTACCCCCCTAAATATTTGGTATTTATTGCAGTCACAGAGGTTTTATTCAACTATCGGTCAATCAACTCAAAAGGAGTTTTCAGAAACCACTGAAAACTTACTACCACCTACTGCCTTCAAAATTTCCCTAGAAAACTCCCGATCAAAAATTTCTTGACCTAACTAACTTCACCACTAACCACATCATAGCCTAAAAAAATTCCATAGATAGTAATTGAACTATGGCCAGAGAGCTGATTTTGTTCACAGCTATTATGGGAGTAAGTGGTTTTACAGCTAATTCTGTACATTTGTATTAGTATAATTGTTGACCCTCAAGGAGATAAGAGGGCCCAAGGACTGGTTACAATCAAGGATAGGTAATTTTTCGATCGATGTCATCTAAATAATCATGCGTCTCTTACACACCATGCTCCGGGTCAATAACTTGCAGGAATCTCTACAATTTTACTGCGATGTGCTAGGAATGAAGTTATTGCGCCGGAAAGACTATCCCAATGGTCAATTTACCCTCGCTTTCGTCGGTTATGGCGATGAGGCTAATCATGCTGTCATCGAACTGACCTATAATTGGGGAGTCGATCACTACGAAGTCGGCAATGCTTACGGTCATATTGCCCTAGGCGTGGATGATATCTATGGCACCTGTGAGAAAATTCAATCTCTTGGTGGCAATGTCACCCGGTAACCAGGCCCGATGAAACACGGTTCTACGGTGATTGCTTTCGTGGAAGATCCTAATGGCTACAAGATCGAGTTAATTCAACTAGGAACCCAGGGTGCTGCCGTGGCCACGGCTTAAATTTATTGTCGTCAAAAACTTAAGTAGCTGGTTATAATTAAGTTAAAAATGGATTTTAGGTTCGATCCCCCCTGCCCCCCTTGATAAGGGGGGTGCCGATGCCCCCTTAGTCCCCCCTTAATAAGGGGGGCATCTGAAAGTTTTTAATGTCTACCTACTTATGTCTGTTGAAATTGAACGGAAATTTCTGGTTAAAGGGGATCACTGGCGATCGCTTGCGACCAGCAAGTTGTATCGTCAGGGATATATTCCTACCCAAGATGGATTGACAACCGTGCGGGTTCGTGTGGTTGGAGAGCGGGGTTATTTAACCATTAAAGGCAAGACTGAGGGCATTAGTCGTCAGGAATTCGAGTATGTAATTCCCCTAGAAGATGCGGCGCTCATGTTAGAAAACCTCTGTAAAAAACCTTTAATTGAAAAGATTCGTCATCGCATTTGTCTGGATAATTTAACTTGGGAAGTTGATGAATTTTTGGGAGACAATCAGGGTTTGATTATGGCTGAAATTGAGTTAGAACAAGAGGAGCAAGTCATTACTATTCCTGATTGGATCGGGGAAGAAGTCACGGGAGATGAGCGATACTACAATATCAATTTACAGAAATTTCCCTATAAAATGTGGTGATTGTAGTATTAATTTCTTTCGGGGTCAACTCTGGGTAGATACGGCTTTTTCTGCTTCGTTTAGCTTATTGGTTACCCGTCGGAGAACGCCATTAATAAAGCGATAACCTTCATCATCAGAATAACGTTTGGCTAATTCGATCGCCTCATTAATCGCCACTTTTTGAGGTATATCGAGATAGAGCATTTCTGCCACGGCAATTTGCAGGATATCTCGATCGATTCTTGGTAAACGATGCAGTTGCCAATCCACTAAAGCACCGGTTAATTCCTGTTCAATTTCCGCACGACGACGATAGACTGTACCGATTAATTCTAGGGCATATTCCCGCACTTCGTACTGACTAGATAACTGGACAATTTCGGGAAAATCTATCACGGTTCCTAAACGATTAATGGCATTGTGGGTAAGAGAAATTGCCTCTTTTACCATAGTTTGGGCGCTTTTTAGATTTGTTGCCTTAGTATCACTAGCGAGAATCCGTTCATTACCACGACTAATTTCAGCAGCAGCGGTTTCTAAGGTTTCTTGAATTTCTAGGGTTAAGGTTCTAACTGCGACTAAAATTAAATCGTTTAAAGTTTGCTGTTCTAGGTTTTCAGGATTGCCTTTAATCTGACTTAAACTCAAAAGGGCAAGTTCTCGAGCAATGCGACGGGGTTGTTGACGGGGAGGCATAGAAGTTTAGAAGGAGAGGAAAGAAAATTATACAACTTTATCGATCGCTATCTGGTTAGGTTGATTTTTCTCGGCGATCAATTCTTGTCCAACTTCTATTTTAGCATAAAAGCTGCCAAGATTTAACTTTTCAAGTTTTAATTAGATAAAAGACAATATCTATCTTGAATCTCCCCTAATTTAGTCTCAGCTTCTTGAGCATTAATAGCTAATTGAGCAAACTCTAGAAAGCGTTTTAATTCCTTGCGTAATAAATTCCTTTCTACTTCCCAGGTTTCTCGATCTAAGGTGGGTGGCATAACGATCATATCAAATAAAGTGGCCTGTTTTTTATCGGGATGGGGGCGCAATATTCGCCCGCGACGCTGAATAAATTGGCGAGGATTACCACTACTAGCCAGAATGACTGCGTTTTGAATTGATGGCAGATCTACTCCCTCATCTAAACATCTAATTGCCACTAATCCTTGTAGATAACCCTCCTCAAATTGTTGGCGAATTTTTTCTCGTTCTTCTAGGGAAGTTTCTGCGGTGTAGGTAGCAACTCGATAACCTAATTGATTGCCTAATAAATGAGTAACTGCCTCCACCTGACGACGATAATTAGCCGTATAATTTTCTACATAACCATCCCCACAATAAAATAAAGTATGATCCGTATCTAAACGCTCTTGCATCAATTGTTGTAAAGCCTGTAATTTATTACTCGCTGAACCAATTAATCGCGATCTTTGCATTAGCAATGCTGTTAAATTTTCATTGCCATTTAAATTACTATTTTTCTGCAAAGTCCAGCCAATTTTCTTGGTCAATTTTGCGTATAATAAAGCCTCATTATCGGTTAATTCAACCAAGACTGGATGATAAAAATAATTAACTAAAGCACCTTTGATAATAGCATCAGCTAGGGTAAATTCTGGTTGTAGAATTTGCCCAAAATAATCAAGAATAGCGTCGGTTCCTTCCTCATCAAAATATCTTTCAGGAGTGGCGGATAAAGCCAATCTTAGACCTAAAGAACGGGGTAATAATTCTTCTAATCGGGGGGAACCTAAATTATGGGCTTCATCACCAACGATTAAAGTTTTATCGGGAAAAAATTTAATTTGTGATTGAAAACCCTCGCTAATAAAAGTTGAGTTAGTAGTTAAAATAGTGACAAATTTTTGATTACCCGCTTGCACATTATATAATTCTGTGGATAGTTGACTTTGCCATGTGTGGACACTTTCGTAGGCTAAAATCGGTTTAAGATTAAATTTTTCCGCTTCTCGTTGCCATTGATTGACTAGGTGACGATAGGGACAAATTACTAATAATACTTGCAGTTCTATCGCTTCATAAAGTTCCACGGCAATAGCTAAAGCAGTAATAGTTTTACCGCTGCCGGTGGCCATTTTTAAAGTTCCCCTTCCCCGATTACGAAACCAACTGATAATCGCTGTATTTTGGTAGTCTCTCAATTCTAAATCGGGGGGAATTCTAGGAATACCAGAGGGATTAACTCGATAGAATCCTCGCAATTCAGCCACTTGCTTGAGCTTGCGAGAACTCAGAAAATCCCTAGTTATTTTTTCCCAATCTATCCAGCAACTATTCATAGGACCTCTTGTAAAAATCAAAAATTGTTGTTAGGGTTAGTAGTCGGTCGTCAGTAGATTGTTTTTATTTATAGCGTTTCCTGTTCGCAAGAGGTTTATAATACTAAATCCTGTTTAAAAGGTATAGGATGGTGGGAAGTGGGAGAAACAATCCACAGCTTGGCAGTTCATCACAGTATTATAAATAGTTTTGGTATAAGTTTAAAAATAGCAAAAAGTCAAAAACCTAAAAACTAAAGGTTGCTCCCTATACAATTGGGATGGACTAAAAAGACCATCCCATAGCCGTCAAACCACTCTTAACTGTTATCCTAGAAACCTAGGCAAGGATTAGGATAATTTACCTGGTCGCTACTTCTTCTTTTTGGGGAGTATTTTGCCGAAGTTTTTCTTGATCTTTGCGACGTTTTTTAGCATAAAGTTGGATTGTCACTGCCATTAATACCACTAAAGCTACAATTAACCAAGTGGTCAAATCGAGGGGTAATTGATTCTTAAATACTGCCAAAAGGACAATAACGACCAATAACAGGGTTGGTGCTTCATTTAATGCCCGAAATTGCTGTCCCGTCCAATTACATTCCCCTTTTTCTAGCTTCTTCATGATGCGACCACAGTAGAAATGATAGAGCAGTAAAAGAGCCACAAAGGATAATTTAATATGTAACCATCCCGATTTTAAAATTTCCGGTTCTGTGGAGATTAAACCGATCGCCATGGCCACGGTGACAATCATCCCCGGTGTGGTGATGATATTGTAGAGTCGCTTCTCCATGATCTCGTATTGTGCTTTCAGAATAGCTTGTGCGGGTTCTGTTTGTGTTGCTGCCTCCGCATGATAGACAAACAAACGTACTAAATAAAATAGTCCCGCAAACCAAACAACTACCCCAATCAGGTGAAATGCTTTAAACCAATAGTAAGCCATAGTCTATATTGTGATGTGAGTCCCGAATTAATTAGTCTAAGAGTTATCTATACTTTCCCAGACTATCCCTATACAAAAGTTTAGACGGAAAATAGGGGTTGCGGGTTGGGGAGCAGGGAGAGGGGAGAGGGGTGTAGGGTGTGGGG
>NZ_JADEVX010000230.1:0-5856 GCF_015207925.1 Microcystis sp. LEGE 00066
GGTGTAGGGTGTAGGGTGTGGGGAGAAGCTTTTTTCAGTGTTGCCAAAGGCACGGCGTAGCCGTCCAGTAAACAGTAAACAGTAATCAGTGAACTGAAAACTCACATCTGATAACTGATAACTGATAACTGACTTCTAACCCAATGTTGGACAAAGATAAGCAAAAATTATTTATTGAAGGCAAAAACTTGAGAATATTTAAATTAACATTCCGCAATATTTACAAATTCTTAAGAATTAATTGAGAAAGATTTTTATTTAACAACGATGTTGTAATGGTTACAGCGATTTGATAGAATTTCATAGTGGGCTATTGTGTGCTTTTTTAAGCAGCAATAGTTGAAACCCTTGCCACACCTAGAAAGTGATCCTAATTAAGACGGGTAAATCAGTCAATTTCACCCACAACGATGATCTTTTTTTTATGTAGTTTTATTGCAAAAAAAAAGTTTTTTTGACAAAAAGCACAAAGTATGATAAGCCTCAACCTATTTCTGGCTGCGAGTAATGATTGTAGAGGGGAGAAGGGAGAGGGGAGATATATAATTTAGCTAGAAGCTTAAGTGCGGCGAAAAATGTCAACTGAGCCAATTAGAAGCCATAAAGATTGGAAGTCCTATCAAAAAGCCTTCTGTGCAGCCATGAAAATTTTTCAATTGTCGAAAAGTTTTCCTAAAGAAGAAAAATATGCTCTAACTGACCAAATTCGACGGTATTCTCGTTCTATTTGTGCTAATCTAGCGGAGACATGGCTTAAACCTAGATACCAAGCCGCATTTGACAAACATGGTTAAATTTTGCCGTACAGTGCGGATATATGGACGCACAAACAGGAGAAGAATTATCAAGTGTGTACGAGGAAATTTTGGCTATTTTAGGGCAAATAATTAATAATTCTCAGCCATGGCTCTTAAAGCGTTAATATACAGTTTTAATCCTCTCTCCCCCGCTCCCCACTCTCCTATGCTTTTTAAACAGGATTTAGTATGACTAGGGACCTCTGTAGAATTTTATTGATAGAGGACGAACCGACGACTGTTAAATTAATCCAGAGATTGCTGTTAAAAGCCCCCCAATGTTCTCTGGCTGAGGGGTTGACTTTCACCCTCACCCAAGCTCAGGATCTAGAGGAAACTGCCGAAAAACTGGCAGGGGAGAAATTTGATCTCATCCTCTTAAGCTTGGAAATCTCCGTCCCCCCCGGCTTAAATATTCTAGTCAAAACCAGAGAATTAGCCGCTGCTATACCGATAGTGGTTCAAACTACTAGCAATGATGAGAAATTAGTCGTTAAAGCCTTTCAACTCGGTGCTGATGGTTATATTCAGTTAAATAATATCGATAGTAGTCTTTTAGTCTATCAAATTCGTGTAGCGATCGAGCGTCAGCAATATATCCTCAATCTTAAACATCAACAACAGGAAGAGGAATTTCGCGAACTGGAACAGTTAATCAAGGGAGGACAAACTAGCATCACGGCGAAAATGTTCGGTTCTGAGGCAATAAGGCAGAGTATTCCCGATATTTTTCAAGAATTAGTCCAAAATTACGGAGATTTATTAGATTTAGCTTTAGAAGAACAAGCATACAAAGTGGAACATAATCTATCGGAACGACTGCGAAGCTTGGCTGATAAGCTAGGATTCTTAAAAGCTAGTCCTCGCGATGTGGTGGATATTCATACTACCACCCTACGCCAAAAAAATCAGGATGTCACCCTGGCCAAAGCGCAGGCCTACGTTAGCGAAGGTCGTCTCATGGTCTTGGAATTGATGGGTTATCTCGTCTCTTTCTATCGTAAATACTATATCGGTCTCAGCAACATTAAACTGTTCAATAACACGCAATCATGAGTCAATATCTTCTCAAACTCTACATTATGGGTGATTCAAGTAAATCCCAGAGGGCGATCGCCAATATTTTTCGGATCTGTCGCGAGGAGTTATCCGATCTTTATACGGTAGAAATAATTGATGTTCTCGAACAGCCGCAATTAGCGGAACAGGATAAAATTCTCGTAACTCCTACTTTAGTCAAACAACTTCCCCCACCCCTACAAAGAATTATCGGCGATATGTCCAATACCCAAAAGGTTCTCCTCGGTTTGGATGTTATTCCCAAAGACTCGCGTCTCAATTAGGATTCACCTAAAAATTCGGCTCTTCTAGGTTCTGTGTGATAAGTTTAACTTACTATATGATCGATTAATCTTTGTGTCCTTTGTGTCTTTGTGGTTCGTTCCACCCCCTCGCTAGGAGGAATGTATCTTAGAATACACTTTACCCACCAAATCCAAGAGAGCCAAAATTCTTGCGGTTAGGTTTTTCCTCGCTAATAAGTAGATAGGATTAAAATTACCCCTTGAAGACAGTTGAAAATCAATAGTCATCCCCATCATAGCAAAGACTGGACACGATCGAGAGGCCAGTAAACTTTATAGGCTTGACCAATGATATAACTTTCTGGCAAAAAACCCCAAGCATGGTAATCAAAACTATGGTTACGATTATCTCCCAAAACAAACAGAGTTTTTGGGGGTACAGTCATAAATTCTATTTCATAATTGGCTAACTCGGCGGTGTAGGGTTCTTGGATAACTTGCCGGTTGAGATAAACTTTACCCCTGCGGATTTCAATGGTATCCCCGGCAATAGCGATGACTCGTTTGATAAAAAAATCTCCAGACGTAGGATCTAGTTGCCTAATTTTTTCGGGAGTTCTAAAAACAATTATATCGCCTCTTTCCGCTTGATAATTACTAGATTGACTGACGAAAATGCGATCACCTACTGCGAGGGTAGGTAGCATGGATTCGCTCGGAATCTGGAAAAATTCTATTCTTTGATGTAACCAATCGGGAAAATAATTACAGATAATTCCCCAAGTAAAAATTGCTGCCACCATCAGCGCCAAAATGGAACGATAGGTGTGACGATGGGGGTGGAATTGATCAGGGAAAGTGTGATAAACGTGATAAATAGCGATCGCTGTAACTAAAGGGGTAAGAAAGAGGATATTGGTGAAAAAATGATCCATTTTCAGGCTAATCTGGGATATAGTCAGAAAAATTATCCCTAATCTCACCTTATCAGCGTACAATTGCCCCAAACCTGGCATAATCCGGTTAGCGAAGACGGCAAACCATGGGTTTTTTTGTTTCCGGGGAATTTTCTCTAAGCTGTTATTCTGTCTGGAATCATAAACAGTCCAGTGAGCGTCAAAAATATTGCTAATGTAAACGATAACCAGAGCAACTATTCCCCCTAATCCCCAGCTTACAGGGCCATTGGGGCTAAAAATTGACCAAATTGTCACAATTATTAATATTATTTTAGCGATCGCCCAAATGGTTGCTTTTTGGTTTTTGTTAGCATACCATTGTCCCAAACCGGGGAAAAACATCGAGAGATTGACCGCTAACCAGGGATCTTTTGCTTGTGAATTAGTCGCATAAGGACGAGAAACAGCCGAAAAAAGGGAGGGTTTGCTCATAGTATATATTTATTGGCAATTCAGTAATTAGTAAACAGTAATCAGTAAACAGTGATCAGTAATCAGTGATCAGTAATCAGTAATCAGTGAAAACACATTAGGAATAATACTGCTCCCTTAATACATACTGCTCACTTAAAACTCAAATCTGATAACTGATAACTGGTAACTGGTAACTTAAAACTCAAATCTGATAACTGATAACTGGTAACTTAAAACTCAAATCTGATAACTGATAACTGCTCTAACACCCAATAACAATTAATGCTTTTACTTCAATTTAGCACATCTCATTACTGTCGCAAAGCCCGTTTAGCACTAGGTTATAAGGGGATTGATTACCAAGTAGAAAATCTTACCCCCGGACTACATATTCTCAAACTCAGTCCCCTAACTAAAGGGTTAACCACTGTCCCCGTTTTAATGGCAGCAGATGAGATTATTGCCGATTCTACTGCCATTTTCAGATATTTAGAAAAAGTAGTTCCTTTCCCCTCTTTTATTCCCTCTGGGGAAAAGGAGAAAAATCAAGCTTGGTTACTAGAGGATTGGTTAGATGAAAGTATTGGAGTAGCGACGAGATTTGTCTATTATGATTATCGCGCTGGAGAGGGAAAAGCGATCGATTCTTCCCTGAGTAGTCAAATAATTATTAATATCGTGCGACAACAATATAAAATCACCCCAGCAAGGGTAAAACTAGCGGAGGAGCGCCTAGAAAATGCCCTCAAGATTCTAGAATATTGGCAAAATCAAGCCTATTTGGTGGCGGATAAATTAAGTGTAGCCGATATTGCTGCTACTGCCCTACTCAGTCCTCTGGCTCTAATTCCCAGTTATCGTCAAAAATATCCCTGGTTGTTTGCTAGAATCGGGGAAATTCATCAACAGTGTCGAGAAAAATTGCCCCCCGGTTTAAATTAAATGCAGCGAACGACAAAAATTATCATCCTCATCTCGATCGGTTTCTTATCGCCCCTAAAAGCCCTTGCTTTGCCCTCTCCTGAAGATATTCCCGAAGAAGTTTTACGAGCAGAAATTATCACCTCGGCTCGCTCGCCCCTTGATAATCAACCCCTAACTGCGGCAGAATATGCCTTACTAGAAGAACAATTAGCCACCAGCATTTATCCCCCCCAAATTAATCCCAAGATTCGACAATTAATTGCCCTGAGAAGATTACAAAAACTCCTCCAGATCTTGATACCTTTCTATCGTTAAAATAAAAATAGTCAATCTCCTTTGGCGAGAGTGCATCTGCTAACCAAAAAGTTAGAGAGGATGGGAGCAAGGCGATCGCTTTTATCGCCAGCAGACAAAAATCCCGTGTTATGATTAATGAAAAAATCATAAAGTTTTGTAACAAACCTTGACTGCTATCCTCCGCCCCCAAGAAAAACCCCTGCTTAATCGTCCGTGGTACTCCCTGTCCCCTCTCTGGCAAGGAGACGAAACCGATGTTAAACAAGGTTTACCCCATAGTCAACTCGCGCCTCCTTGGCAGATTTTAATTCTCGGCGATGGTTCTCCCACCCGTCATTTACAACTTTTAACCGGTGAAAAAACAGAAGTGGATGTGATCGATATGTCCCCCATCGGCGACGATGAGGATGGCGCACCGATGAAAATTAGCCTGATTCCAGGACCGAGATTGCGTCGTCAAGTCTGGTTACGCACAGCTAGTGGTCAAAGGTTAGCCTATGCCGCTTCTTGGTGGTCCGCCAATCAAGTGGACGAATATCTAGAAAATCGTTCCCTACCGATTTGGGAAAGTCTCTCGCGGCTGCACACGGAATTGTATCGCGATGTGCAGGGACTTTATTACGGTCATTCCCCGGAATTAGAAATAGCTTTTGGGGAAAAAGGAGCATTTTGGGGTCGTCATTACCTATTTTGGCACGCTCGCCAACCCCTTACCCTGATTTACGAGGTTTTTTCTCCCTATCTCCGTAAATACCTCGGCGAAATGAGAATTGATCAGTTAGGTTAACTGCCGTAGATATTTCTATGTAGTGGACTGTTTCAGCTAAAATAGGGCAATAGATTTCGGCTTAAAGTCTTAGATTATAGAATTTATAGCATTTTTCTAATACACCAAATTAGCTGAAACAATCCAGTAGGGTTTACTGAATAAAGCTAAAAACGCCTCTTCGAGAATTGTTATGCAAATAATTAAGGCTCTTCGGGAATTGTTATGCAAATAATTAACTTAAAATAAAATTCGATGAGAGTACCTAGGGAGCATCCCAATTTTGCAATAAGTAGAAATGCTTAGAGACTAAAAACGTTAGCTAAGGCAAAATAAAGAGAAACAATTAAACGGTAGAATCATGAATACAGACCAAAAAGAACAACTAGATCAAC
>NZ_JADEVX010000379.1:0-1099 GCF_015207925.1 Microcystis sp. LEGE 00066
TCTCTTCTTCCGTTACGTCATTTCTTCGGCTAACATTTAAAATATCTCCTTCTTTTAATTGTTCGAGTATATTCTCGGCTAGTCTTTTCGTATAGGTTCGTTTCTTGGCGACAAAATCTAACTCTTCACTAAAGGGTTTTCGACAATTATCGCACTTAAATTGACGACGATTAACCTGTAGGTACACTGGTTGACCTGAGATTGGTAAATCTTTGACTAAATGTCGATGATTTTGGTGGAGTTTATCGCTCTCTAACCCACAACGAGGACAGATTGCTTTTTGATTTTTCGATTCGATTTGGCAAACTATACCGATATTTTCTAGGTGTAGATAGCCTTGAATAGACGTTCCTTTTAGGTTCAAAAATTTGTCAAGTATCATAAGTAAAATACTCTGGTTTTTGGCTATTATATTAAATCTTAACTCGATTGTCTATCTTTTGATATTAACTTGTTTGTGCCGTAAGTGTCTCCCTGTATAGATTTCAGCTACTTTTAGGCGTAGGTACTCTCATCGAATTTTATTTTAAGTTAATTATTTGCATAACAATTCCCGAAGAGCCAACAAAACTTTATTATTTATAGTCATTTCAATTAAGATTGAGAATATCAATGCCAGAGTTCATAAGGGTTGGCTCTTCGTTACTGGGTATAGTTCGATCAGAGGGGATAAATTGACTAAATCCTTATCTGGCAAGAGATTTAATTGATTAGTTCGCTCTAGAGCAAAAACAATTGACAAAAATCGCCAAACGTCTTTCTCTATAAGAATTTCATCTCTTATAATCCTGTCCTTTGCATAAGACAAACCGAAGAACCATCTCTATTGGGAATTTAGAAACTTGGTATAAGCCAATAAAGCAAACTAAACTTTGAGAAAATGCGATCGCTTGTCCATCTTACCAGCGATCGCATCTAGCCTGGATTTGATTCCGGTCATCCACTGGTTAAACTCGGCCGATTGCCGGTCGATATACTTTGCACGGTTATAACTTGCATTTTTTACTCAAAGACAATAATATAGTTCAAGAGTCATAATTAGAAGCAAAGCACTCATTAAAAACATGATTAACCTAGAATTCACGGAAGAAGAAAAGAA
>NZ_JADEVX010000380.1:0-1096 GCF_015207925.1 Microcystis sp. LEGE 00066
GTGGGGTGTGGGGTGTGGGGAGTTTTCTCAGTGAACTGATCACTGCTTAATGATTTGATAGCATGGAGGAAAACCTATAGAGGGTAAAGCGGTATGAGTAACTATAAAGATTCTTCTTCCATGCGCTATTTCTTGGCAGGATTAAAACCCTTTGCCCAACCTTTATTTTGGCTGCCCCTAGGAATATTTTCCTTAGCTCTCATTGCTTTCTCGATATATCAACAGAATCCTGAATGGTTGGGTTCGGTATTCGATACCCCAGGAAAGTCCTTGGAGGAACGCGAAATCGAGAGCAACAAGATTACCGATACTCCTCTCCCCACTGCCGTACCACTGCCGGCCATTCCTGCCAATAATAATACCGCTCGCCCGGGGAGACCGGCCTCGACGCAGCCTTTTGATCCTTTAAATACTAATCCCAATGACAACCAGAAACCCTCTTTATTCGCCCCGTTAATGCCGCCAGTCAAGCCAAATCCAGTACCGAATGCTAGTAAAGGTCTGCAACCGATTCAAGTGCAACCGATTAGTGGCAACACTAGCAATTATCCTTTACAGAGAGAAATCGAAAATCGCTCGCGGACTGCTAACTTGAATAATTATTCTAATCTCAACCCTGGGGGCAACCCGAATCAAGTCGCCCCCCAGGGAAATTATTCCCCTTATCAACAAAATGTTCGGACCCTACCCTCCTGGAATAATGCCAACCCTAACCCGGTCCCTGGCTCTAGCAACCAATCCAACTATTATCAACCCCCCGTATATCAGGCCCCCGTTTACGGCAATCAACCTAACGTCACTGGTTATCCCAATCAGGGAATGCCGCCCAACAATAATGGCACCCCCAATCAAGTTCCCCCTCAAAGTATTAACCGGGGTTTCTCCATCCAACAACCGATTAATACCCGGTCTTCTGGTTACTAGAAGGACTTAGATAGGGATTGCTGAATAAATCTAAAAACCTTGTTGGATAATATTTTTAGACTTTTTTGAAATCAAAAAGTACCAGCGATTGGAGTGATTGGGGGGAAAATTCAGGGACTTTTTCCCTGAAAATTAGGTAATTGACCGCCTGAAAATGGGTAAAACCCTACAC
>NZ_JADEVX010000381.1:0-1092 GCF_015207925.1 Microcystis sp. LEGE 00066
CCACTTCCCCAACCCCTAACCCGCTTTTTTACTTTTTCCCATGTCTCTAACTTTCCAGGCTGTTATCGCTAAATTAAATGAATTTTGGGCTGATCGCGGTTGTTTAGTTGCTCAACCCTATGATACCGAAAAAGGTGCGGGAACCATGAGTCCCCACACTTTTTTAAGGGCAATTGGTCCGGAACCTTGGGCCGTTGCCTATGTGGAACCCTGTCGTCGTCCTACGGATGGCCGTTATGGCGAAAATCCCAATCGTTTTCAGCATTACTATCAATATCAAGTCCTAATTAAACCCTCTCCCGATAATATTCAGGAAATCTATTTAGACTCCCTGCGGGTGTTAGGAATTAACCCGGAAGATCACGATATTCGCTTCGTGGAAGATAACTGGGAATCTCCCACCCTCGGCGCTTGGGGTGTGGGTTGGGAAGTGTGGTTAGATGGTATGGAAATCACCCAATTTACCTACTTTCAACAGTGTGGGGGTATCGATTGTCGTCCCGTGGCGATCGAAATTACCTACGGTTTAGAAAGATTAGCCATGTATCTGCAAGATGTGGAGGCAATTAATAAAATTCAATGGAATGAAAATATCCTCTACGGTGACATTTTTCTACAAAATGAAATCGAACAATGTACCTACAATTTTGAGGCTTCTAATCCTGAGTTATTATTTAGTTTATTCAGTTTATATGAACAGGAAGCTAAACAATTAATCGAGCGTTCTCTGGTGATTCCCAGTCTAGATTATGTTCTCAAATGTTCCCATACTTTTAATTTACTCGATGCTAGAGGTGTGATTGCTGTAGCTGAAAGAACCCGTTATATCGGCAGAATTCGCAATTTAGCTCGACAGGTTGCTCAATTGTATTTACAGCAACGAGAAGCTTTAGGTTTTCCCCTACAAAAGGTCTAGCGATCTGGGCATCTTTGGTGATGCACCCCTACCAATTGTACTGCCCTTCTTTTAATCTCTTCGGGTCTAATTCCCCGCCGCTCGCGGCGTACAATAGAAAAATGAGTGAATACATCCATAAGAGCCATAATGTAAGTGTTTTGCTATATCATTTAGTGTTCCCAGCCAAATATCGT
>NZ_JADEVX010000231.1:0-5779 GCF_015207925.1 Microcystis sp. LEGE 00066
GGGATGAAGGTATGATAGCGAGATATGTAAAAGAACAAGATAAAGAATACCTGCAGCTACACCAAAATCTACAATTGAGTCTATTTTGATTCTGATACCCCGTCCGCTTGCGGCGGGGTAGTTCATTCTCTGGGACGGGGTAAACCCAGATCTACCGATAGAAGATGACTGCAAGCAAAACCAGAAAAGGCCACCGCGTTTAATCCTTGACCGGGGAAGGTACTATCTCCCACACAATAAAGATTAGGAATAGCTGTGCGATTAAAGGGCATTCCTAATAAACCTAACAGTTTTCTTCGCGGTATTGGGCCGTAACTGCCATCGATTCTATTCAAAAAGCGGCGATGGGTGCGGGCCGTGCCAATTTCGATATAATCTAATCCTGTATCTAGTTTGGGAAAGAGTTTTTTCAGGCGCTCGATGAGACGATGAGCAGCGGCCTCTTTTTTCTGTTGATATTCTTGGGGAGGCAGTTTTTGCCATTGATCAATCCAGCTAGGGGTGAAAGTATGAATGATATGATGGTCTGGAGGTGCTAGGGAGGGATCGAGTAAGGTAGGAATAGAAACAAAGATAGTTCCCTGTTCTGCTTCCATATTTTCCCAATCTTCTAGTAAAATATGGTGACATTCGCTTCCTGATGGTAATACATCGGCCTTAACTCCCAGATGCAAACTTAGGAAACTGGGGGATTTTTGATAGCGTTTTTGCCATTTTTTTTCGCTGCCCGGGAGAGATTCCGGGGGGAGTAGTTTCTCGAAGGTATCCCAACGGGTGGCATTAGAAACAATCTTTTTAGCGTAATATTCCTTCCCATTGGTCAATCTTACCCCGATCGCCCGTCCTGCATCTAAAATAATCTTATTCACTCTCGCTTGATACTGGATTTCACCACCAGCTTTTTCCAATCCCGCGACTAACTTGAGAGCAATCTGTCCCACTCCCCCCCGGGGATAGTTAATTCCCCCGTAATGGCGATCGCTAAAGACCATTCCCGCATTAATCATCGGAGTGCGATCGGCGGGTACTACCGACCAACAATAACATTCCATATCGATAAATTTCAATAATTTCGGGTCTTTAATATATTTTCTGGCCACATCTCCCGCATTTTGGGGTAAATACTTGACCAATCCCAAACAGGATAAAGGATGCTGGAAAAAAACCCTAGTCAGATAGCGGGGTTCTTCCAGCGATAGTAAATCCATACTATTGAGACAATTAAAAACCTGCCAGCATTCATCGTAAAAGCGCCGGATACCAGTTTTTTCTGCGGGAAAATGGCTAATTAATTCCTGTAAAAATTGTTCGTAGTCGCGATGAACTTTTAAGTCTAATCCGTCCGGGAGATGATAATGGATCTGGACGGGATCGGCAATGGTTTCGATACTCATATCCACCGCTGCCAAAGCTTTGGTTAAGAGGTTAGTCGTCCCCTTTTTGCCAAAACCAAAAATCATCGAAGCACCCACATCAAAACGATAACCCTCTCGTTCAAAATAACCCGCGCTGCCCCCCGGAATCAGATAACTCTCTAAAACCAAGACTTTTGCTCCTTTTGCCGCTAATTGCGTCGCTGTCACCAATCCCCCGATTCCCGACCCAATCACGATCGCATCGTACTGATTACTCATAACTTGACTCGATAAATTTTTGCATCAATTCTTGATTGTAACCCTTGACTAGCGGTCATCTATCGGCTAGTTTGGGGGAGCAAAAAATTTTTAGGGAGCGATGAAAAGTTGCTAAAAGGAAAAAAGTCCGGCTCTCTTATTCTTTGTGTGATCTCGCGTAGCGAGCGCGTTGCGACCAGTTTAACTTACTCTAGAAGCGATCAATCTTTGTGTACTCTGTGTCTGGAGTGGTTCCTTCCACTCCCTCGCCAGCAGGACTGTATCTTAGAATATATTTTACCCACCAAACCTAAGAGAGCCAAAGTCCTGACAAATCCCGCCACTTGACATAATTGGATTTAGGTGATATTATCCTCTGGAAAGACGGACAGTGCTACTGTTATAAAAAATATTGGCTCTTCTCGTTTGTGTATGGAAGAGAGAAGAATAGGGGTAGTTTTCCGTAAATATATTCTTCAAAGCCTTGCCTAGCAAGACTCGTCTGAATAATAAGCACTGATTACCAGACAAAGTCGAGAGGAGCCAAGTAATTTACCTTAAGATTAATTAATCAATTGGATAATGTATAGAAAACTGGCGAACAAAATCCTTAAATTGGCTAATTACCTATCTAGGTCATCGAAGCGATCTCTTTTAATGATCACCGACTGCCTTGTTTTTTGTCTAACCATCTATCTGGCCTTCTCTCTCAGGTTGAATCTGAGCCTCGAATATCGGGAAATTAGACCTTTTTTAGAGCCAATATTGGGCTTAATTGCCATTAAAACTCTAGTTTTCTATCTCAAAGGTATTTACCGTCCCGTAGTACGTTATACAGGATTAGAGTTTCTTTCCTCCGTACTGCAAGCGGTTCTCTATAGTTCAGGGTTTTTAATCATTCTGGCCTACTTTCAAGGGGATGCCTTTTTGCCGCGTTCAGTCCTGATTATCGACGCATTGTTAACCCTAGTATTGGTTATCGGGGTGAGATTGTTGATTCGTTCTGTCTTTCACCGTCTGAATATTTACGTCAGTAGTGTCGATAGAGAACCGACAATTGTTATCTATGGTGCGGGGGTTGTGGGTCGTCAATTGGCACGTTCCCTACAAAATGACCCCCACTATCGTTTATTGGCCTTTGTTGATGATAATCCCGATTTGCAGCACCGAGTGATCCAAGGCTTTAGGGTTTATCCCCCCTCTCAATTGGCACTACTGCACCAAAAAACAGCCTTTGACTGGGTTATTCTCGCTATTCCTAATGTAGCCAAGGCCAGAAAGCGGCAAATCATCGAAAGTCTAGAAACTTTACCCATCGACATTAAAACCGTTCCTCCCCTCTCAAAAATTTTATCGGGAGAAACGACCATCAATCAGATTCGCAGTGTCGATGTCTCGGAATTATTAGGACGGGAAGAAATTCTACCTCATCCCGAACTTTTGGGAAAAAATGTCACCGGTAAAGCGGTGTTAGTCACCGGGGGTGGTGGTTCCATCGGTTCGGAATTATGCCGACAAATCGCCTTCCTCAACCCAAAATGCCTGGTAATCTACGAATTAAACGAGTTTTCTCTCTACAAAATCGATCTTGATTTAAGCGAAAATTATAGCGATTTACGCAAGTATGCCTATCTAGGCAATGTTCTCGACCGCAATCATCTAGACCGAGTCATCCAACAACACCAAATTGAGACAATTTATCACACGGCCGCCTATAAGCACGTTCCCCTTGTGGAAACCAATGCTAGTCAAGGGGTTTACACTAATGTTTGGGGAACCTTAAATGTCGCTCAGACCGCGATCGAGAATTCAGTTAGTAATTTAGTTCTCATTTCCACCGATAAGGCCGTCAGACCGACTAACATTATGGGGGCCAGTAAACGCTGTGCTGAGTTAGTCGTGCAAGCTTTGGCCGCTTTACCCGACACTTCCACCCGTTGCGCTATCGTCCGCTTTGGCAATGTTCTCGATAGTAGCGGTTCCGTGGTGCCGCGTTTCCGGGAACAAATCGCCCAACGTAAGAATATTACCCTCACCCATCGCGATATTATTCGCTATTTTATGTCTATTCCAGAGGCGGTGCGTTTGGTTATACAAGCGGGAGCCATGGCTAAGGGGGGTGAGGTATTCCTGTTAGATATGGGTGAACCGGTAAGAATTTACGATTTGGCCCTACAGATGATTCGTTTAAGTGGCTTGGAATTAGGGCAAGATATCGATATTGAAATCACGGGATTAAGACCGGGGGAAAAACTCTACGAAGAATTATTAATCGATACCGATAAAGCTCGTCCCACCTCTCACCCAAAGATTTTTTGCGCTCATGAACACTTTCTTGCTTGGGAGGAATTGCAAATCAAATTAGAACAACTGCTTAATTCTATTGGCTCTTCGTTACTTGTTATGGTTCGATAGGGGGGCATAAATCAACAAAATCTTTATCTGGTAAGGGATTTAATTGATTAGTTCGCTTTAGATAAAAAACAATTGACAAAAATCGCCCAATGTCTTTCTCTATAAGGGTTCCATCCCTTATAACTCCCGTCTATTGCATAAGACAAACCGAAGAACCATTCTATTCAAGTTAATGACCGTCAGGGCCTAGTTAAGTCCCTACAAGATTTAGTTCCCGAATACCGGCCCCCGCAGCAAATGGCAAGTAATTTGTCAAATCAAAAGTGAAAAAGAGGAGTTTTATCTCTCCTCTTAATCTAATTGAACCGAATGCTCTTGTTTTAATTGCTTTTGGATAGCTTTTACCGTCTGCTCAATTTTATTGATTCCGCGAGAAGAAGGGCGATTTACTCTATCAGCTAGAGGAGAAGTTTGTTGAATAGCAATGCTTAAATAAAGAGGAAAAGCGAGGGTAAAGGCTAAAAAAAGACGTTGTAACATGATCCACTCCCACAAAAGTTTTTCAGCGATTATTTAGCCGGCTGAAACTTCTAACAGAATAACGACTAACTAGGAAAATTTCAGCTAGTTTGTGACAGTCTGGCAATTGGTGGGGCAATCCTAAAGAATTAGAGCTGAAACCCTCAACCCTAGACCAAGAGTCTGATACATTGATCTAAGAATATGATCGATCGCCCTATCTATGCATAAAATTCCAGTTACTGTGATCACGGGTTTTCTGGGTGCGGGAAAAACTACCCTCATCCGTCATCTACTGCAAAATAATCAAGGCCGCCGGGTGGCCGTTATGGTCAATGAATTCGGAGAAGTGGGAATTGATGGTGATTTGTTGAAAAGTTGTCAGACCTGCGACGACAACCCTAACGATAATATTGTGGAATTGACCAACGGTTGTCTGTGCTGCACAGTACAGGAAGAATTTCTCCCCACCATGCAGAAATTGCTGGAGCGACGGCAACAGTTGGATTGTATGCTGATCGAAACTTCCGGATTAGCTTTACCTAAACCTCTGGTTCAAGCTTTTCGCTGGCCGGAAATCCGCAACGGGGCCACGGTGGACGGAGTAATCACGGTGGTGGATGGTTTTGCTATCGCTAGGGGTCGTCTGGTGGCGGATTTGGACGCTTTAACTGCACAAAGGCAAGCAGATCCCAATTTAGAACACGAAACGCCTATTGAGGAGTTATTTGAGGATCAGTTAGCCTGCGCTGACCTGGTACTCTTAACTAAAACCGATCTCATCAGCGAAATTGAATTAGAAAAAATTATTAATTGGCTGAAAACACAACTGCGATCGACGGTCAAAATAGTTACTTGTGCCGATGGACAAATTAGCCCCGATGTGCTACTGGGATTTAATGCCGCCGTCGAGGATGATTTAGCTAGTCGTCCTAGTCATCATGATCACGAGGAAGAACACGATCACGATGAGGAGATCAATTCCGTGCAGTTTTGCCTCGATTCTCCCGTAGATGCCCGAATTTTGACCCAAAGGATTAAAGAATTGGTGGCCCGAGAAGAAATCTATCGGGTTAAGGGATTTGTTAATGTGGCCCATAAACCGATGCGTATGGTGTTACAGGGAGTCGGTGATCGCTTTGATTCTTTCTTCGATCGACCCTGGCAATCCACGGAAACGCGGCAAACTCGCTTGGTCTTTATCGGCCGCTCCCTCGATAGTCAGAGAATCGAGCAGGCCTTAACTAGGGTTTGCTGAAGAATTTCCTAGGGACAGGGTGTGGGGTGTGGGG
>NZ_JADEVX010000027.1:0-33861 GCF_015207925.1 Microcystis sp. LEGE 00066
ACTTTCCAAGACTGACCGAGCAAAATTCTCTATCTCCTAACACCACGATTTTATGACCTGATAGCATCTTCAATATTTTCCCCAATACTCGATGCTGTTCTTCGAGATTACTACTTCCTTTTTTATCCAATATCTCCCAATAGATTGGGATGGCTCTCTTGTCATAAATTAGACTCACCATCAAGATATTAATTGCTCCCCAACTCGTTCGGTCTATGGCAATATATACTAATCCTTTTATTGTGAATCTCTCCTGCTGTTTTAACATCTCTTTTAAGCAGAGAAACCAGATTTTTTCAATATTCAGAATTTCCAGCTTTAAAAATCTTTTTAGTTTTTTTCTCCGACTCTCAAACAGAATCGGTATTGGCAGTGCTTCTGCTAATATCTCTAACTTAGCTTGCTTTAGTATTTGCAAGGTTCCAACTATCATTAACAACAGTAGATATCCGGCTCGCCCCAGTTCATTCTCTAAGACTTTCTGGTATTGTAAAGTATGAAGCGATCGAATCTGGTAATATTGCTGCGGTGCTAAAACTGAAGCATCGTAGGTAAGATTTAATAATCCGAAACCGCAAAAAACCACTATTAGAAAGGAGACAATTAAGAACAATTTTTGCTTAAACAGCATCGGGATTAAAAACGGTGAGCTAAAAAAAATAAATTCCCCGTCCGGGACAGGGAAAAAATCTATCTTGATCAACAAAACAATTAATCCAAAAATCCCATTAAAGTTTCGGGATCATCAATTTCATTGGAAGCAACGGGACGATTACCCATGACTGTATAAGTTTCGCTAATGTGCAGATGACTGAGAGCAATCGGACGATTGCCAGAAATCGCTAGAGTGCTGCTAACTTCCATACCACTAGAGCCGACAGGACGCAATCCACCGACGGAAGAATAGGTACTAACCACTTTCAGATGGCTAACTTCTACGGGACGGCCCCCGGGTAACATTTCATCTTCCGTGAAGTGAAGATGGCTAGTACCAACAGGACGATTTTCGGGTAAGCGATGTTCGGGTTGATAGAATTTTAAGGCTTTGGAAGCCGATTCAGCGTTGTTTTTCACCGAAAGGGCGACCACTTCTTTATCCTTGGCGGTTTTAGCCGTAGTAGCTTTACCGCGTGTGCTGGTCTTTTCTTCTGTAGTTGCTGGGGTTTGAGTCCCGTTCGTTTCTAGATTTTCCACCGTCATAACCTGATACTCCTTTCCGTTAATAGCTTCGGAGAAACGATAAGATTTAAGTTTAGGGTATTCTCGAAGACTTTTAATCTTTTTTTAAAATCCTCTCTAATATTAAGATACATCTTTCTTTCCCCAAAACCCTATCAGTGTTGGTAATTTGATTGATAATTTATTTTGCCTGTTCTCTACACCTAGCCGCTAATGACCGCTTTTCAACTACAAGCACCCTTTCAACCCACCGGGGATCAACCGGCAGCGATCGATAAATTAGTAGATTCCTTGCAAAACCAGCATCGTTTCCAAACCCTCTTGGGGGCAACTGGCACCGGCAAAACCTTCACCATTGCCGCTGTGATCGAGAAAATCGGCAGGCCTACTCTTGTCCTAGCCCATAATAAGACCTTGGCTGCCCAATTATGTAACGAATTGCGGCAATTTTTCCCCAATAACGCCGTGGAATACTTTATCAGCTATTACGACTACTATCAACCGGAGGCTTATATTCCTGTCAGCGATACCTACATCGAAAAGAGTTCTTCAATTAATGATGAGATCGATATGCTGCGCCATTCAGCCACGCGCTCGCTGTTTGAACGCAGGGATGTGATCGTCGTCGCTTCCATTAGTTGTATTTATGGTTTGGGAATGCCGGCGGAATACCTGAAAGCGGCGATTTCCTTAACAGTTGGTCAAGAGTTCGACCAAAGGCAATTATTACGGGCCTTGGTGTCAGTGCAGTACAATCGCAATGATTTGGAGTTAACTCGCGGCCGTTTTCGTCTCAAGGGCGATATTTTGGAAATTGTTCCCGCTTACGAGGATCGGGTTATTAAAATTGATTTTTTTGGCGATGAGATTGAAAGTATTCGTTATCTCGATCCCCTGACGGGGGAAGTTTTGCAAAAATTAGAGCGAATTAGTATTTATCCGGCCCGTCACTTTGTTACCCCGGAGGAACGTTTAGAGGTGGCCTGTCGGGATATTAAAACCGAGTTAGATAACCGTTTATTGGAGTTAGAAAAAGCGGGCAAATTACTGGAAGCGCAACGTTTGGATCAACGGACTCGTTATGATTTAGAAATGTTGCAGGAAGTGGGTTATTGTAACGGAGTAGAAAATTATTCGCGGCATTTAGCGGGTAGGTTAGCGGGGGAACCGCCGGAATGTTTGGTGGATTATTTTCCTCAAAATTGGTTATTAGTTGTGGATGAATCTCATGTCAGTGTGCCGCAGATTCGCGGAATGTATAATGGCGATCAATCACGAAAAAAAGTTTTGATCGATCACGGGTTTCGTTTACCCAGTGCTGCGGATAATCGTCCTTTGAAGTCGGAAGAATTTTGGCAGAAAGTTAATCAATGTATTTTTGTTTCGGCCACTCCGGGAGATTGGGAATTAGAACAGTCAGAAAATCACATTGTTGAACAAATTATCCGACCGACGGGAGTTTTAGACCCAGAGATTTTTGTGCGACCAACCGAGGGACAAGTGGATGATTTATTAGGGGAAATTAAGGAGCGAGTGCGGTTAAATGAAAGGGTTTTGATTACCACTTTAACCAAACGCATGGCCGAAGATTTAACCGAATACTTGCAAGAAAGGGGAATTAAAGTTAGATATCTACATTCAGAAATTCAATCAATTCAACGGATTGAAATTATCCAAGACCTGCGAGAAGGGGTCTTTGACGTGCTGATCGGGGTGAATTTGCTTCGCGAGGGGTTAGACCTGCCGGAAGTGTCTCTAGTGGCGATTTTAGACGCAGATAAGGAAGGATTTTTAAGGGCTACCCGCTCTTTAATTCAAACTATTGGCCGGGCTGCTCGTCATATTCGCGGTCAGGCAATTCTTTACGGAGATAATCTCACTGATAGTATGATTAATGCGATCGAAGAAACCAAGAGACGGCGAGCTATTCAAGAGGAATATAACCAAAAACATGGGATTATTCCGCAACCGATTGTTAAAAGGTCGAGTAATTCAATTTTAGCTTTTCTGGATATTTCCCGTCGTCTAAATTCCCAACAATTAGATCAGGTTTGTGAGAATATAGAAGAACTTTCTTTAGAACAAATTCCCGAATTAATTCAACAACTAGAAGCGCAAATGAAAGAAGCGGCAAAAAATCTAGAATTCGAGGCAGCGGCTAAATATCGTGATCGGATTAAGCAATTGCGAGATAAATTATTAAATCATCTTAGATAAACCTATGACTAGATTTATTCATGACCAGTTTGCCAAAGATTATCTCGAAGAATTATTATCTTCTCTGGGAGAAGTAAAATCGGCACGGGTTGTACGAGGAGAAGTACGAGAAATCGATGTCTGGTTTTCACCCCAGATTCTCGATAATAATCCGAGAGAACTGCTAGGATTACTGGGAAAAATGGCGATTAATCCCTGTTTATTTGAACCCTTTCGCAATCCTGTCACTGCTACAGAAATTAGGACTTGTCTGTTAAAACTGTTGGAAGTGGAAGGAGAAATTAATCGTCGAGCAAATCGTCAGAAAACGAATGTTAACGACGGGGAAATCCCCCGTCTCTGGATTTTGACTCCCAGTGCTTCCTCGCAACTGTTAGGAGGATTCGGAGCTAAATTAGATGAGGAGAATTGGGGGGAGGGTATCTATTTTTTGGCTCCCTCTTTACGCACGGCAATCACCGTTATCCATCAATTACCCCCAACAGAAGCAACTCTCTGGTTAAGAATTTTAGGCCGGGGAAAAGTACAAGCAAGGGCGATCGATGAGTTAGAATCGTTACCAGAAAACCATCCTTTTCGGGTAAATGCTCTAGAATTATTATTAAACTTGAGAACTTCTTTAACTAACGATCAAGAGCTTGAACAGGAGGACAGAGAGTTAATTATGAGATTATCACCTTTATACACTTCCCGTCTTCAGGAAGAACTGGATGCTGGCCGTCAACAGGGTCTTCAACAGGGTCTTCAACAGGGTCTTCAACAGGGTCTCCAACAGGGTCTTCAACAGGGTCTCCAACAGGGTCTCCAACAGGGTCTCCAACAGGGTCTTCAACAGGGTCTCCAACAGGGTCTCCAACAGGGTCTCCAACAGGGTCTCCAACAGGGTCTTCAGCAGGGAGAACGTCTGGTGATAGAAAATTTATTGAAAGCTCGTTTTGGTAATTTAGACCCAGATTTGTCCGTAATCATCGATCGCATTTTATTATTACCAGTGGAGGAGTTTACCCCTTTAATACTCAATTCATCTCGCACAGAATTAATTGCCCACTTTTCCAATTAAAAGCATAACTCAATCCTTTGATGATACTGGATTTTAAAATTGGCTGATTAACCAGCGCAGGCAATTTTCTGGGCAAATTCGGGAATATTGAGGATCGTTCTGGAACCAGCATCAGCTTTCTTGCTAATTTGTGGGCAATTAGCGGCAATTTAACTCTGATGGCCTGAGAATAACTTTTCTAAAGCTTCCTTCAAGGTTGGTTCCATGACAATTTTATTTTGATAAGCAACTGTTACTCTAGCGATTGTCGGGACACTATTTTGGTCTGCCACTAGATACAAAGGTTCTACATAAAGCAGCGATTGTTCAATGGGAATAATTAATAGGTGTCCTTGCAAAACTTTAGAACCGTCCCGATTCCAAAGGGAAATCTGTTGAGAAATATCTGGATCTTGGTTAATTAAAGCCTCAATTTGATTCGGTCCGTACACTAACCTTTGTTTAGGAAATTGATAGAGCAATAACTTACCATACTCTCTATCATCTGAACGAGCTGCCAACCAAGCGATTAAATTTTGCCGACTAGAGGGAGTATAGGGATGGAGGAGAATAAATTCTTCTTTGTCGGAATCGGGCAGTTTCATGATTAAATAATAGGGTGATACAGCCTGGGGTTCCGTGCCGTAAATTTCTAGGGGAATTTCCCATTGATCCTCCCGATTATAAAATACTTGCGGATCGGTCATGTGATAGGTTAATAATCTTTCTGCTTGGGTACTAAATAAATCTTCAGGATAACGGATATGACTGCGGAGAGTTTTCGGCATTTCTGCTAAAGATTTAAAGAGATGAGGAAAGATTTTACTCCACGTCTGAATAATTGGATCATTTTCATCGGCAACATAGAAATTCACTGTTCCATGATAGGCATCCACTACCACTTTCACCGAATTGCGAATATAGTTAAATTTATCTTTCCCTGGGTCAGAATAGGGATAGCGATCGCTGATAGTATAAGCATCAATAATCCAATGTAATTTACTACTACTATCGCCCACATCTGCCGCTACTAAATAGGGGTTGCGATCATAATTTAAAAAAGGTGCGATAGTTTGCACGCGATTTTGGATATCACGACGCATTAATAAGCGAGTTTCGGGAGTAAAATCTTGGCTAAATAACATTTGCCAATCCCGCAGATAAAGGGCAAATAGCCAACGTCTCCACCCCTTACCCACTAAGATTCCTCCCTTTCCATCGTAGGTATTATAGACATTTCCATCCCCGCTAGGAAAATCCAATTCTTCTACGGTGGTGGGAGTCATCACATAATTATTAGTTAATTCCCCGTAGTAAATGCGGGGTTTACCAATGGGAATACTATAATCAATTAATTCGCTAGAAGTTTGGAGGGCTCCTTCGTCTTTATTTGTGCCGATATCTTTGACAAAATAGTAAGGTAAACCCGCAGCAGCTACTAAATTAACCGGAGAAAGAGTGAACCCATAACCGTGGGTATAAACGAGGTGTTTATTCACCCAAGTGTTAGCAGAAGTGGGAACCGCACTATAATCTAATTCTCTAGCGGCAATAATGGTCTGTTGTTTTTCAGATATTTGACGTTCCTCGATTTTTTCAGGCAGTCCTACGCGTACCCGATAGCGATCGATATCAGCATCAGGGAATTTATAATATAAGCGAATTTGCTGTAATTGTCGGTTAGTTTCTAGCAGTGGTTTGGTGTCCCAAAGACGAATATTATCGATAGTTAGATGGTTTCTCTCTAAAACTTCGGCATTTAATTCGGCCTGTGGATCGAAAACTTGGGCATCAATTCTATCTAAGGAAAAAGCCGCTCTTGTGGATTGAATACTTCTTTCAATATAGGGTCTTTCTCTCACTAATTCATTCGGTTGTACGACAGTTCTTTGTAATAGTCCACTGATAATTGTGCCACTTATCCAAACAATTAAATAGAGAAATACAGGAACTAAGTAGGGGTAAAATACCAACTTTTTCTTAGTGTTTTTGTATAACTTGCGACGGTCTTTTTTACCAAATAATGCTTTTTCTCCTAACCATATAGAGGTTATTCCTGCAATAATTCCCAGAATAATTTCAATAAATTGACCAACATGAACATCGATATAACCCGCACCATAAACTACCCCTTCCGGAGAGTAAAGTAGCAGGTAACGCTGAATAATATGGTGTAATACTAGCAGCCCCATTAACCCACTCCACAGGGCGTATAAATGACGCAGTTGCGGACGAGAAAACCCCGGAAATGTTCCCAGAGAAAGACTATCACCCGAAAAAAGATAGGTTAAACTAACAGCAAAAAGAGTATATATTCCCACACCACCGAGCCATAATTCTAGTAACTGCCACAGGGGTAATTGAAAGATATAAAAACCTAAATCATTCCCGTATTGAGGATCGTTAATATTGAAAGGAACACCATAAAAATATTTTAAAAAGTTCGCCCACTGCCCAGCAATAATAAAAGATAGCATGACAGTTAATACTATAGATATTATTCGCAAAAAATACTCGGTTTTAATTAATAATCCCAAGACTAAAAAAGCGATAATTACCCCTTGCCAAAGATTACTGGAAATATCGGTTAATACTTGCCTAATCCAAACTATTTGCAGAGGAGAACTTAGGGAAGAACTAAGGTTAGGGAGATTAAAATCTGGTGTCCAGAGACTGAGGGCTAGTTTACTGTAATACAATAACATTGACCCAATCCAAGCTCCAATTCCCGTTGTGATAATCAAAAGGCCGAGTAAATTAATACTAGGAGATTGAGGACTAAGAGGATAACTATCTTCTTTGGGTTTTTGCCAACGAAAACGCTGGGCTAAACGTAAATTAGTAAAGATAAAAAGTAGAGAAAGAATAGCACTTCCCCAACCTAATCCTAGTTGCCAAGATAATTGTTTCAGGAAAGTGTTTAAATAACCCATCTCGGTAAACCAGAGGCTATTGGCTAAAACTAATATCCCCAACTCCCCGATCACAAGGCAGCCGAGAAACAGTAAAATAGGTTTAGCGATCGAGCTTCGGTTATGTCTGATCAACATGGATAAAGTGATAAGGGAGAGTCTTTTTTCATTCTAGCGATTTTAGTTTCTCCCTGCTGCTTTTTCTTAATTTAAAGATAAACTTAAGAAACTATGACTAGGTTAGGGCAATAATTTCGCTTAAAGTCAGCTATTTTAGCTAGGATTAGCAGACTGGAGTATTTCCCGAAAAATCCTGCGTCGATAGGAAGGGGATTCATTGCTGATATTCCATAAAGTTTCGTAGAAAAAGAAAGAAACACCAAAATTTTGTTGTCTCGATTTTTCCACTTGTTGAGTAATATTAACCATCGGAATCGGACGACCTTTTAAACCAGATAAAATCCCAATAGCTACGGGGATAGATTGTCTAGCTTGCTGTAATTCTGGTTGGGATAATTCCCAGTCAAAGGCGTTCATATCAGTTCGATACACTTGCACTATTAATTCATCAATCAAGTTTTTTTCTTGCCATTTTTGCCAATCTAAAAGATAGGATTCTAGGGAGAAAGTGTAGGGATTAGGAGATAGGGAAATAATCGCTCTAGGTTGCTGCTTTTTAATCGTCTGGGCCAAACTATTCATATAGTCAGTAATTTTATCGGCCCGCCATTGAATCCATGCTTTATCTTGGTAATCTTGCGGTGGTAATTGTCCCGAATGTTCCCTTTGATAGAGTTTAATTGTGGTTTCATCATAGCCAAAATCGGCGGGATAACCAAAATGGTCATCAAACTGAATTCCTTCTATATCGTAGTTAGTAATAATCTCGCTGACTAAATCGGTAATAAAGTTTTGTACTTGCGGATGTAAGGGATTTAACCACACCCGTTGATGCACTTTTCCTTCCCACCAAATCACGCTTTTATCCTGTCTTTGGGTTAACCAATCGGGATGTCGTTTGGCTAATTCTGAATCCGCAGGAGCCATAAAACCAAATTCAAACCAGGGAATAATTCTTAATTTTTTCCGATGACCTTGGCTAATTATTTCCTTTAAAAAGTCGCGATTTTTTAAATATTCATGGGGATCGAGCGCTCGTCCCGTCACTTTTTCTGCTACCCTAGAAGGATAGAGTGTATAACCCCAATTCCAGACCGTGGGATAAATAGTGTTAAAGTTTAAATCGGCCAACCTATCAAGGGCATCTTTTAGGGTTTCCCGTTTAAATAATACCTCACTATCGATATTAGTTAACCAAACTCCACGAATTTCGGGTTTTTCTTGGGTTTGATTGCTGGATTGTGCCGGATAATTAAAGGTTATCGTCATGATACAAGCAAAGATAATTAAAAATATTAACCAGCTTATTTTCCCGTATCTTTGACTATAAATCACTAAACCATCGGCGAAATTATTAAAGGTTTTACTGATTTTATTCATAATGGGGAGTGGGGAAGTGGGGAGACTTATCAGTTATCAGTTCACTGATAACTGATAACTGAATAACTGATAATGGCTAAATTATCTCTCTAAATTGCGAGGATCTAGAGAATCGCGTAAACCATCACCGAGTAAATTAAAAGCTAAAACGGTGAGAATAATTAACAAAGCAGGTGGCCAAATTAACCAGGGTTGTAGAACAATAATTGAAGCATTGGTAGCCAAAGAAAGCATATTTCCCCAACTAGGATCCGGTTGTTGAATTCCCAAACCAATTAAACTTAAAACCGATTCGGCCACGATAAATCCCGGCACGGCTAACGTAGCGGAAATAATGATATAACTAGCAGTTTGGGGCAGCACATGACGCAGAATAATATAAAGAGGTTTTGCTCCCATAGCTTTAGCGGCCTGAATAAATTCCTGTTCTTTCAGGGATAAAACTTGACCGCGAATTACCCGCGCTAATCCCGACCAACTGATAAAAGAAGTAATCAGGACGATTAATAAAAAGCGCTGGGTGCTGGTTAATCCTGCGGGTAAAACCGCTGCTAGGGCCACGAGTAAATATATGCCGGGGATGGTCATTAAAACTTCCACAAAACGCATTAAAATCGCATCTAACCAACCGCCAAAATAGCCAGAAATGCCACCGACAAATAAACCAATAGGGAAAGAAATTAAAATCCCGACCAAACCGATAAATAAACTAATTCTGCCTCCGAAAATCAGGCGACTAAAACTATCGCGTCCCGATTCGTCAGTTCCCAATATATTGATTCTACCATCGCCGATGACCCCGAACAGATGGCGATCAAAAGGGATACCGGGGAATAAAGTTACTTCCTCCCATTTTGGCGGCAAAGGTAGGCGAATTTGACCGAAATTATAGGTTTCACCCTGAACCAAGAGACGCAGCGGCAAGGGTTTGTTAAAATCTCTAATTAGCTTCCGCTCACCAGTTTCTATATTAATAGCACTTTGAGTGGTGGGATAGACGTGGGGGCCAATCCACTCACCCTTGTTACTTCCCGACTGCGAGCGCCAAAAGATTTGGGTGGGGGGTAGGAGAGACTGACCGGGTTGGGAGGAGTAGGGAGAGTAGGGAGCGACAAAATCCGCCGCCATTACGCTTAAATAGAAGATTAACAGTAAAACTGCTCCCCAACGAGCGAGAGGATTATCTTTGAGTTTGTGCCACCAGTCCATAGGCGATGAGGTCAATAGGAGAGTTAATCTTTATTTTGCTAGTTTGATTGCTACAATTCATCATACCAACAAAAAAGCTGTCTAATGTTTATCAATCCCCTTGTTTATGAGAAATCTTCTGTCTATCGTCAAGATTTTGAGACAGCGCAACCGTTTAAGCATTTGGTCATCGATAATTTTTTAGTTAGGGAGCAAGCGCAAATTTTGCTGGAAAATTTTCCGAGTTTTAATCCGCAAAAAGCCATTAGTGAGTTAGGAAAAGTTGGCGGGAAGGCGGTTAATGAGGATTTAATCGGTTTGGGGGGTGTTTATCAACAGTTTGGCCGCTACGTTCAAGCTCAAGAGTTTTTAGAGTTAATTTCCCAATTAACTGGTATCGATAATTTAATTCCAGACCCTAGTTTTTATGGGGGTGGAACCCATGAAAATTTACACGGTCAAGAATTAGACCCTCACATTGATTTTAACCTCGATGAGCGTCACTGGTATCATCGCCGCTTGAATTTATTAATCTATTTAAATCCCCAATGGCAAGCAGATTGGGGAGGAAATCTAGAGTTACATTCCAATCCTCGTCAACCAGAAGAAAATAAGATTAAATCTTTTGTACCTATCTTTAATCGTTGTCTTATTTTTGAAACTAATGAACATTCATGGCATGGATTTTCTCAGATTAATTTACCAGAAAATCAACGGCATTTATCGCGTAAATCTCTTTCTATCTATCTCTATACTAAAGAACGTCCAGCCGAGGAATTATCACCATCTCATACAACTTTTTACATCCCGCGCCCGCTGCCAGAAAATATTCAACCCCATCAAGTTTTAAGCTCGGAAGATTACCAACAAATTAAAATTTTACTGAAAAGACGGGATGATTTAATTCGTTTTTATCAAGATAGAGAACTGAAAGAATCTCAGGATTTAGTTAGTTTAAAATCCCATATTAAACGCTATCTATCCCTCCAATATCCTCGCCTATGGAAAGTGATTAAAAGTTTACCCCGTTGGCAAAAGTGACCAGAAAAAAATCCCTACTTTCCAATCAAAGAAAGTAGGGAATAATCAAAAAAACTGACTGGGAACTTAGCCTAATAACTGGGTAGCACGGGTAGTTAAAGCATTGGCAGTTAAACAATTATAGGCCATAATTTCCCCGGTGCTGGCGGTGGTTTCTCCCCGTTTCCAAGCGAAGACATCCCGACGCGCATTACTGCGTAACATAATCGGTTCTAACATGGCGCTTGTACCACCGGTTACTCCGATTAAAGCATCACCAGCAAAGAGACTGCCAAAACCAGCATCATCAAGGAAATTATTATCCGCTTCCGAGCTAGTTTCACTCATCACATCGCTAGGACGATAGAGACGACGGGGATTAATTACCGAGACGATTTTTACCCCGATTCCTGCTGCTTCTAACTGTTGTGCAGACTCAAAAACGGGTAATAAAGTCATATCACCAATGACGGCAAAAACGACTTTTTTGCTGCCTTCCGATTCCTGGAGAATTACGCCGCCTTTTTCCAAAGCTTGACGGGTTTGCTCAAAGCTGGTTCGCACTGGTAAAGGCGATTTACTAGCGGTGATTGTAATGCCTTTATTGCTAGTTCCTAACGCCCATTCATAGCAGACTTGAATACTGTTAGCATCGCAGGGAAAGAGAGGGAAAATATTACCATTTCGCATCATAGCGGCGAAATAATTTTCAATCTCTGGGCGTTGGTGTGTCCAACCATTACGTCCTTGCTCCAAGGCTCCGGCGGTGAATAAAGTAATAGTAGAAGGGGTGGGACGACGTAACTCGGCCATCGCTTGGGTTACAGTCTGCCAAATCGGTAAACCATTGATAGCAAAAGACTCGTAGGAACACCATAAAGTCCGCGCTCCCAAGAGAGATAAACCGACGGCTAAACCAGCACAGGCATCCTCGCTTAAAGGCTCATAAACTTGACCTTTCGGACTCTGGAAATAGGTATCATCGCTGGTGGGGTGAATAATCTTTAAACCGACGTTAATATTATTAATTCCCGAAGCGGCATTACCATCAGCATTAGTGACAACAAAATTAGGGTCAGCTTTACCCACAGCTACCACTAATTCCCCCATAGCAGTGGTGGCCACTTTTTTATCGCCACCCACAGTATATTCGGTCATCGGTAAGGTTCCTAAATCCGGCAGCGGGAAGACTTTTTCCGTTACCACTGTTTCCGCTGCCGGACCCCCTCCAGAGCGCTCGAAATTAGTACGAACAATTGCCCAAGCTTCAGGGGGTAAAGCGCGTTCTTGTAAGGCAGCAACGATATAATCTTTTTCTAGAGAATCTCCCGGATAAAGATTATGGGAAGCCGCTCCCCGTTTGTGAACTCCCGCCCCTTTCAGTTGTTTAATAATGATCACCGTTAGTTTACCACCTAGGGCTAATTGGGCGGCTTTATCCGTGGCTATTAACACCGCTTTCATGAACTCCAGACGCTGGTTAAAAGAGAATTTGGTGCTATCTACATATTCCCCATTTTGATTAGCATCATCGAAGTCTTTAGCATTAATTAAAATCACTTCCTCGAAACCATTACCGCGCCAATAGGCTTCCATTTCGGCGTTAGTTTTCAGGGACACCATGCTATGGTGTTCTTGGGAATAGCCATTCCAGACTAAAATCGGCAGAAAATTGGTAATTTCGGGATAAGCAGTGTGAAAATGACCAAAACTACTCATGATGTAGGGTTCTCCTAAACCACCATCCCCGATAGTCACAGGGAAAAGGGTATTAGGGTGTAATTTGGCCGCCGCCATGGCGAAATGTTGGCCTTGGCCCAAAGGACCGGCCGGCCCGAGCAGTCCGGGGATTTGTCCAGAAAGATGCCCTAAAAGTCCGTGTTTTTCCCGAAAACGTTCTCCCAATTCGGTGACGTTGCTGATGCCCATGGCTTCGAGAGAGCGATCGAGAAAGACGTTACTATAAAAACCGGGGGCATGATGGCCCACTTCGGTGAAGATATTTTTCTGGCCTAACATCATCAAAGAGGCAATTACGTCGGCAGCGCTGGCAAAACCGCCGGGGTGTCCCGATTCTTTGGTAGCGGTGATTTGTAGGGTGAGGTAACGCAAAGCATCGGCGGCTAGGAGGGTTTGATAGATAGCATTTGGGTCATTAGGAGCAATAATAGCAGTTTTTCCCTCAGCGATAGCGGCTTTTCCTGCATATTTATCAAATTCGGGTAAGGAACCCCCAAAATATTTTATCCCTTGACAAAAATCGGGAATTGTGCTAGTAGCTGTCATAAAATTAATATACCCCTTTACATACAGGCAATCGTTAAAACCATCTTACAGTTAGCGGTAACTCTCGATAGATGCGATATTACAGGGGGTTTCCATAGGCGATCGACTATTTGTGCTACACTGATCGCCAATGTTAGCAATAAAATTAATCCTATTGATCATGTTAAATAGCAGCCAATTACAGCATTTAATCAGCAAATCACTGCGTTATCTATTAATTATCGGCACTATTGCCCCTCTAACTTCCTTAGAGGCTCGCCCAGTCCAAGCTACTCCTCCTAGTAGTGCTGCACCCCCTAAAGAAGCGATTGCCCCTATCCCCGCAGAAAGCAAAGATTACACCCTAGGAGAAGGGGATAAAGTGCGCGTCACCATCTACCAAGTCGCGGATTTAAGCGGCGATTTCCTCGTCTTACCCGATGGAACCCTAACTTTACCTCTGATTGGTAGCGTCAAAGTGGAGGGAATGACCGTCACCGAAGCCAGCCAAACCCTGGCCAAACGTTACACCACCTATCTCAAACGTCCCGTGGTTACTGTTAGCGTTCTCACCCCCCGGCCTCTGCAAATCGCCATCGCGGGGGAAGTCAATCGTCCGGGTACTTATACAATTAACCCCGAACAAAGCCAAAAAACGCCCCTATTGACCGAAATAATCCGGCAAGCGGGGGGAGTGACTACGGTGGCCGATATTGGTCAAGTTCAAATCCGACGCAACCTCAAGGGACAAGAACAGCTAATTCAAGCCAATCTCTGGCAATTAATCCAAAAAGGCGATACAACCCAAGATATTAGTCTCAGGGATGGTGATAGCATCGTGATTCCCACTAAAACGACCCTTAGCGTCGGGGAAGTCAATCAATTAGCCGATGCCAATTTTGGACTAGATAGCGATCGAGAAATTAATGTTACTGTGGTGGGAGAAGTTTATCGCCCGGGGTCTCATCGTATTGTCCCCAATCAAGTTAACACCGTTACCACAGAGAATAATCGGGGAATTCGACGACAACCGGCCCGACTAACCCAAGCTATCCAACAAGCGGGAGGCATCAAACCCCTCGCCGATATCCGACAGGTGCAAGTGCTGCGTTATACTCGTGACGGTTCCCAGCAGAAAATCCCCGTAGATCTCTGGAGTTTGCTCGAACAAGGTGATATAACTGGCGATATCTTTCTTCAAGAAGGAGATACGGTGATTATCCCCACCGCGACTGAAATCTCGGCCAAGGAATCGGAAACCCTTGCATCGGCTAGTTTTGCCCCTAAAACCATTAACGTGAAAGTGGTCGGAGAGGTGAAAAAACCGGGGACAATTGAAGTTCCTCCCAATACCCCTCTCAATCAGGCAATTTTAACCGCAGGAGACTTTGATAAGCGTCGCGCTAATCAGTCCACAGTGGAATTAATTCGTCTCAATCCTAACGGAACCGTCACCAAAACCTCAATTAACATCGATTTTTCCCAGGGTATCAACGAGAAAACTAACCCGATTCTCCGCAATAATGATGTGGTGGTGGTTCATCGTAGCGGTCTGGCCGCCACTACCGATACCCTAGGTACGGTTTTAAGTCCCTTTACTGGTGTTACCGGTATCTTCAACGGATTGTTAAATCTTTTACGTTAAAAAACTTCACTTTACCCCGATGTCATTGGCTAAGTAATCGAGCTAATAATAGATATAGAAACGGCGAAAAGTCGTGAGCGGTCACGGCTTTTCTGCTCGATAAACTCAGGAAAGAAAACTATGATTTTTCTCCTTACTCTAGCCCTAATCTCCCTGTCGATTAGCTACAATGTTCACGGCGAAATAATTAGCCTCAGTACCCGCTTATTAGGCCTTTTTTGTGGCTTGTTAAGTTTGTTCTTTACACCCCTACTGGTAAAAGTTTTTATCCTTGTCACTTTAGTCCTCTTTAGCTGAGATTTTAAACCCTAAACTCGACTGAAACCCCGAGCATACCTCACCTATCAAAAAAACTGTTATGCAAAAACGCTATCTCGGTCAGACAAATATAGAAATTACTCCCCTTCTCGTGGGTACTTGGCAAGCAGGAAAAAAGATGTGGGCAGGTATTGAAGATGAGGAAAGTATTAGGGCTATTCGTGCCGCTTTTGAGGCAGGAATTACCACTGTAGATACAGCCGAAATCTACGGGGAAGGTCACTCGGAATCGATTGTCGCTCAAGCTTTAGCAGATGTGCGAGAACAGGTAATTTATGCCACGAAAGTCTTTGCTAATCACCTTAAATATGAGCAAGTTATCGCAGCTTGTGATCGCTCTTTAAAAAACCTCCAAACTGATTATATCGATCTTTACCAAATTCATTGGCCTAGTGGCTCATGGAACACGGAAATAGTGCCTATTTCTGAAACTATGGCCGCTCTTAATTATCTGAAAGCACAGGGAAAAATTCGCGCTATAGGGGTTTCCAATTTCTCCCGCTCTCAACTGGAAGAAGCTGGTCAATACGGCAGAATTGAGAGTATTCAACCTCCCTATTCTCTCTTTTGGCGCTCGGTAGAAAAGGAAATTATGCCCTATTGTATAGACAATAATATTTCTATTCTAGCCTATTCTCCCCTTGCCCAAGGTTTATTAACAGGAAAATTTAGAAACGGTTATCAGTTAGCAGCGGAGGATCATAGAATTAAAAATAAACTTTTTCATGGCGAAAACTTTCAGAGGGTACAAGCGGCCTTAAATCAATTAGAACCGATTGCTAAACGCTATAATTGTTCCCTAGCTCAATTATCTCTTGCTTGGTTAATCAAGCAACCTCAAACTAATGCAATTGCTGGCGTAAGAAATGCCGCTCAAGCAGTTAATAACGCTCAAGCAATGACAATTAATTTAACCCCAGAAGACCTAAAATTAATTGATAATATTGGTAAACAGGTAACTGATTTCTTGGATGATAATCCTGTGCTGTGGGATTTTTAAAAATTAGGCAGCAGTTATCCTAAGGGTGAGGATATAAATTTTGGTTAATTCTCAGGAAAAAGCCTGTATAATGATAGCTATAGTCCGATTCTTACCGCAGGATTATCCCTATGGCTAAATCCAAAAAACACAATCTGCAATGGATTAAAGAAACCCTCGACTTAAATCCAGATCATAACTGGAAATCTAGTCCGGGTAACAGTATTTTTGTAGCTGGTCGCGGTGCAGTGCGCTTTGAAGTTCCTCAAGATTGGCATTTTGAACCCGATGATAATTCCTTTCGTTTTTTAGATAGAAAACCCCCCGATGATGATTGTCGTTTAGAGGTTTCCTATAATTTACTTCCCCCCGGAGATTGGAAAGAATTGCCCCTGAAAGGAATGGTCAAAAAGTTAGCTCGTGAAGATAGCCGCAATCCTCACGAAATCGGCGAAGTTATCCAAGAAAAACGCCAAACTGTCCGCATTGTTTGGGTGCAAATTCAATTCATCGATCCCCAAGAAAATCGGCCAGCTTATTCGCGCATTGCTGTGGGTATTGGTTCTGGGGTTCAATGTTTAATTACTATGGATTATTGGGTCGATGATGCGGACAAATTCACCCCCGTCTGGGATACGGTTATCTCCTCGCTGGTGTTAGGTTTATACATTCGTGATCCCCGCAGCGGTTTAGCTTTCCCCGACTAAAGGTAATAGCAATTTTGCAGGAAAATTTCCTTGACAAAAAACCTTAATTGTGATAGTAGAAAAATCGATCGCTCGACTCTGGTGGGGATAGCTGCCGGTTCCCGCATTGACGGGATGTGCAGGAAAGCAAGAGGCACTGAGACTCAAACGCAAGCTATGACCTTGAGGAATAGTGATAAAAGTAGCCTGCATGGCCATATTTAGGGATGATTCGGGATTATTTACCCGTTTATAACCCTGAGTGATATTAAAAACTCGACCATCGGGGGTAACTTGAGAAACCACCGCACAGATATCGAAACTAACCGCGTCTGCTTGACAATAACAATCCAGACGGGGACTACCCAAAATCGTTAAATCTTTCTCTAGGGGGGGAGAAGTGTAGGTAATCACATCACTGCGACAGTCTAGCATGGTGCGGTCGAATATTCCCCCCGGTAGGGCGCTATGACCTCCTAAAGATGGGACCGGTCGCCAAGGATCGTGAACTATGGTATCCTCGATCGCAGGTTCTAACAAAATCGCGCTTAATTTCCCCTCATCCTCGCGCAGATTGGCTAAACCCTGACTAGCAAGATAATAAATTTGCTGATTTTCTCCAGGAAACTTCTCTAGATATCGCCATTGATTAGATCCCATTTGAAATAGATACAGGGGAGGATTTTTAAATAACTCCGTTTCCTGACCTTTTAAGAAATAATCAAACCATTGCAGCTGCATTTTATCCACAGGACTAATTGCCTCTTGACCATAATCTATCTCTCCTACTTTTCTCCCCCAGGGTAGATGAGTCCAAGCGCCAATAATTAGTCGTTGGGGATAGATAGAACGCACTTGCATTTCTTGGTATAAACTCAAAGTTCCCCGGAGATGAGGATCGAACCAACCTCCGATATGTAACATCGGTAAATCGATATTTTTTAAAAGGTTTTGCGGTGATAAATTTTGCCAATAGTCATCGGGAAGATAACGAGTAATCCAATCGTGATAAAAAGAATCGGCGGCCAAATCCTGTAAAATTTGGGGAGAGGCTGCAATAGGATCAAAAAGGGGTAAATTTCGGGAAGCTACCCAGAGTTTTTGATAGGCAGTTTCGTCCCCTTTTAATCTAGCGGTTTCTGCGGCTAATTGTATTGCCCAAGCGAGATTATATTGTAAATTAAATGCTTCATTTTCATAGGCCCAATCTCGATATAAATCGTGAGCAATCATCGCTGGGCAAATAGTTTTTAAAGCACCATGACCATTAGCAGCCGCATATAATTGGGTCATTCCCTGATAGGAAAAACCATACATTCCCACCACACCCGTATTATTAGAAATAGTTAAAACCCATTCAATAGTTTCTAATCCGTCGCTAATTTCATGGGCAAATAAATTAAAATTTCCCGTCGAGTTTCCCCGTCCCCGCACATCCTGAATTACTACAATATAACCCTGACGTGCATACCAGCTAGGATGGGCATAAACCACCGTAGAAGCGATCGCTTTTCCGTAGGGTTGTCGCATTAGTAAAATGGGAAAAGATTCCCTACTATCGGGACGATAAATATCGGCAGCTAAACTAATTCCATCTTTGGTGATCAAACTAGCTGTTTCTTTTTTTATGGGGTAGGGATTAAACATTATTATCTCTTTCAGATAAAAAATACTGTCAGGTGGCTCAATCTAGAAAACTTGACCAAGACTAGATAAAGCTTAACTAAATGTTACAATAAAGACGGACTGCCTCAACTGCCTAGGACTGGAGAAAAATCAGCGATGCTACGACTAGAGAAAATTAGTAAGATTTACCCGACGGGAGAAGTGTTAAAAGATGTCACTTGGGAAGTAAAAACTGGCGATCGCATCGGGTTGGTGGGAGTCAATGGGGCCGGAAAATCCACCCAACTGAAGATTATTATGGGGGAAGTGGAACCCACCGCCGGGGAGATCATCCGTCCTACCAGTCTCCATATCGGCTATCTTACCCAAGAATTTGAAGTGGATCCCCGTCGGACGGTACGCGAGGAATTTTGGACGGTGTTTCAAGAAGCGAATCAAGTCCACCATCAACTAATAGAAATTCCCCAACACATGGAAAAAGCTGATCCTGAAGAATTAGATCGCTTAATTCATCAATTAGATCGCCTACAAAGACAATTTGAGGCATTAGATGGTTACGGATTAGAAGCACGCATCGAGAAGATTTTACCAGAAATGGGCTTTACTATTGATGACGGTGATCGCTTGGTAAGCTCCTTTAGTGGTGGTTGGCAAATGCGGATGAGTTTAGGCAAAATTCTCCTGCAAACTCCCGATATTTTACTCCTCGATGAACCAACTAACCATTTAGACTTAGAAACCATTGAATGGTTAGAAAAATTCCTCAAGGATTTAACCACTCCCATGGTCATAGTGTCCCACGACCGGGAATTTCTCGATCGCCTCTGTACCAAAATTGTCGAAACTGAAAGGGGAGTTTCTACCACTTATTTAGGTAATTATTCTGCCTACCTACAGCAAAAATACGAACAACAATCCGCTCAGTTAAGTGCCTACGAACGTCAACAAAAAGAACTAGAAAAACAGCAAGTTTTCGTTGATCGGTTCCGGGCCAGTGCCACCCGTAGCACCCAAGCAAAAAGCCGGGAAAAACAATTAGAAAAGGTGGAAAAAATTGAAGCACCAATCGCTGATGTGCGTACCTTAAAATTCCAGTTTCCTTCAGCAGTGCGTAGTGGTCGAGAAGTGGTAACGATTAAAAATCTTGTTCACATTTACGATGATAAAATTCTCTTTTTGGGAGCCAATCTGGAAATAGAAAGAGGCGATCGAGTGGCGTTTTTAGGACCCAATGGTGCGGGAAAATCGACGCTTTTACGCTTAATTGTTGGTTTAGAAGCTCCCACAGAAGGCTCGATCGAAATCGGTAAACATAACGTTATTCCTAGTTATTTTGAGCAGAACCAAGCGGAAGCTTTAGACTTAACTAAAACTGTTTTAAATACCATTCATGATGAAGTTCCCGATTGGAAAGATGTGGAAGTTCGCAGTCTTTTAGGGCGATTTTTATTTAGTGGGGAAACGGTATTAAAAAAAGTAGAATCTTTGAGTGGTGGCGAAAAAGCGCGTCTTGCTTTAGCCAAAATGTTACTTGCTCCCGCTAACTTATTAATTCTCGATGAACCCACCAATCACCTCGATATTCCCGCGAAGGAAATGTTAGAATCGGCTTTAAAAGTTTATGAAGGCACGGTTTTAATTGTTTCCCATGATCGTTATTTTATCTCCCAGGTAGCTAACAAAATTGTCGAGATTCGGGATGGTGAATTAATTGTCTATGCGGGAGATTATCACTATTATCTAGAAAAACTAGACGAAGAAAAACAAAAAGCCGAACAAAAACGCATTGAAGCCGAAAAAGCGGACAAAGCTGCCGCTAAACGCGCTAAACAAAAGGCCAAAAAAGGTTAGAATGTAGAGTATCAACATATCCACGATTATCTATCAATTAATTAATCTTATGGCAGCTATAAAAGTAGGCGATCGAGTTCCTAATTTTTCTCTCCCCTCCCAAACAGGGACAACGGTTAATATCAGCGATTTAATCGGTAAAAAATCCCTGGTCATTTATTTCTATCCCAAAGATGACACCCCGGGTTGTACCGCAGAATCCTGCGCTTTCCGCGATAGTTACGAAGTGTTTACCGATGCAGGTGCGGAAGTTATTGGTATTAGTGCCGATAGTCCCCAATCTCATCAACAATTTGCCCAAAAATATAATCTTCCCTTCACCCTTTTAAGTGATAGCGATAACCGAGTGCGGAAATTATTCGGTGTTCCCGCTACCTTATTTGTCCTCCCCGGACGAGTTACCTATATCATTGATAAAGAGGGAATCGTCAGACATATTTTTGATTCTATGTTAGATTTTAAGGCTCACGTTACCGAATCTTTGAACACGATCAAATCTTTTTAGGTTGATGATCACGAAAGAAATCCCGATCAGATAATTACTTGGGAAGAAATTAAAACATCTATCCGATAATTGTGCTGATTCTGACTAAAAAATACGCCAATTAAAGTCTGAATTGCTGCTTCTCCTCTGGTTTTGGCTGATCGCTTATGGATCAAAACTCATCTTAAAACAGAGGAGGAAAAACCACGGTTCTCAACTTAGTTGGGGTTTAACTAGGAGGATTTTTATGCCAAGTAAAATAAAAAGTTGCTCCTTCACCTGCTTGAGATTCTATCCAAATTGTACCTCCTTAACTGTCTTTAGAGACTAGATAGTGATCGGTTGTTCTCCTCGGTTTTAGCCAGCGTCAACCATCGCCAAAGTTGATATGTTCTGCTTGTGGAAAAGCTTGCTCAGAAGTGGCAACCCTTTCTAAAAAACAGAAGGGATCACAGTCATCTAATTGAGATAAATTATCAAAACAATCATCGATCGCTTTTCTGGATAAAAAAGGTACTTATAGCGGTTCTCACACCTGTCTGGCAAACTTAAACCTTTGCTGATTAAGCTTTTTAACATCGATAATGTACCTCTTGCGAACAGGAAACGCTATATTATAGAAAAATATTGCTGAGATTTTTCCTATGCCTCTAATTAAAATTCAAACTTCTGTCACCTCCCTCGATGATGAGACAGTTAATCAACTTTTGCAGAGTCTTTCGGCTAAATTAGCTAAACATCTGGGAAAACCCGAATCCTATGTGATGACAGCTTTAGAATCGGGGATAAAAATGACTTTTGCTGGCACTTTTGAGCCAGTGTGTTATGTGGAGATTAAAAGTGTTGCTTCTATTTCCGCCGCTCAAACTAAAAGCATGAGTAGTGATTTTTGTCAAGAAATTGAGGCTTATTTAGGAATACCGAAAAATCGCATTTATCTAGAATTTGCCGAGGCGAAAGGTGATCTCTGGGGATGGAATGGCACTACTTTTGGCTAATTTATGCCAAAATTATCGGAGATAGGGCTTATTTTAACTCTCTGGTTAAGATTTGCGCCTGTTCAATCCAAGCTAACATCACCGCAATATCGGGACATAAATCGCGTCTTTGCAGATTAGCCACCTGAAAGCGGAGAATCTGTCGATGCAATTGCTGAATTGATGTCTGTGCCAATTGCGGGATGGAAGCAATACCGGCATGAACCAGCAAACCGCAGTATTGACAACCCACGGCGGGAATCGAGGCTAATTCCGCCATTGCCACCCACTTATTAATATATTTAGCCTGAATTTGCATTCTTACTGCTAATTTTTCCTTACCCAATTGCGGACGAACTTTTTGCAGAAGTTGTGCGGTGGTGTCGATACCGCAATCCTTTAATTTTTGGCAATCTTGGTCACTTAACCCCGGCAAATGTTCAATTAACCAGCTTTGCCTGTGGATAAGTTGCGATCGATTCATCGAAATTATTAACTATTGATAAGTAGATTATAGCAGTTAAGTAGGGAGGCACAATTATTTGTAGGATGGGTTAGCGGTAGCGTAACCCATGCGGGCTATCGATTATGAAGAATACATCAGTATTTATAATTTAGTAATTGAATTAATCAGAAATTTTAAAGATGATCTATTAAATGCCACCGTGACGGAACAGTATAAAAAAGTCAAAATTATATAGGGTTTGCTGAAAAAGTCAATTGGCTGATGATGGGGTGAGTTTCCTACACTCCACCGATTATGCCTGAAAGCTTGCATTTTTTGCTTATTCATTTTCGGTACCCAAGAAATACCTTAACCAAGATTGTAAAGTTTTAGCACGTCTTTCAACAGTACTTTCTGAAAGTGACGGACACACTTCTAGTAAAAATTCTCTTGCTCTTTCTGGTTTGATTTCGGAGAGATCATGAGCATTTTGCCACTTAAACCATGCCAAACCCACCTTTGAAGCAATAAATTGGTGAGCCAAGAATCTTTTTTTTGATTTTTCTGACAGACGATCAAGCATGAAACAAGCAGTAGTTGGCTGCACTCGTTCGTCAGCCAGATTAAGAATTTCTGCAGCCCTTCTATAGTAGGAAAACTGCCTTTCTGTAATACGATATCTATCCAAAAACTGTTGTCGAACAGTTGGCAAAGAATGAGGATATTGAATTAACAGCGAAGATAAATCAACAACTCGTTCTAACCTATCAGCTTGTGGAATATCATGAGAAAGAACCCTGATAGATGGGGATTTTAACCCTGTTAAACTAAATCTATATTCATCTTCTGTAGAAATTGTTTTAATGACATTAAATTCTGAAGAATTAATGGAGACAGCCATATCTACTCGCAAATCATCCTCTTTAATTTTTGTGACACAATCTTGCCAAATACTAACAACTTCTAAGTCATTTTCACTTTCATTATCAATTTTTCCTGAGGAAAGGTTAGAGATAGTTTTTGCTAGTAAATTTGCGTGATTAGGACTGAGATTGACATGAAGTATAATTGTCCAAGAACCAGGTATTGCCTGCGCTGGAGTAAAAGCGGGAAGTTTATTGATTCTCTCAAAAGTCAGATCGGCAATTTCTTGAAATAACCGCTCTAATTGGTCAATTACACTAGCAAATACAGACCAAGATTTTCTATCTTTAGAATCATTGTCAATACGAACTGCAACTGACAATCCATGACTATCAAGAACTGTTGAAATAGTAGCAAGAGACGAAGTGACTAATCGGAGTAACTTGTCTTTTGTCTCTGCCAAATTCTTATCTTCTGTATTGCGCTGTAAACTTTGAGTATTATAAATTTTTTTAATTAATTCTTCACCAGCAGAAAAAACATTACTATCTGAATATTTGGTTGTACTGGCTTCTTCAAAAAATATATTAATTCCCTCTGACCATTCAGCTTTTAACTCTAAGTCATCTACTTGCTCTAATAGATTATTACTAAGAGATTGAAGTTCTTGAAGCTGCGTTTTGACATGAGGTGCTTTCGCATAAATTCTTCCCCAAGTGGCCAAAAAATCAAGAGTTTGTTCGGCAATTAAAGGGGTTCCGTCCGCAAGACTAACTTTAAAAAAAGCGTCGAGGGCAGGGGCAAGAAGCGCAAAAATTGGTAATTCCCAACTATTGACAGAAGCGGTAAGAACAAGTAGGCTGATTCTAGATGGACTATCAGGGGGAATACTATTGCGAGATAAAATTGACGCAATAAATAACCAAACAACCTCATTGTTAATCTCGCTGTCATTCTGTAGAAGCTTACGTCCCAATACCCCTAAGCCGATTTCTGAAGCTTTGATCGATCCCAGTGCCAACAGAGCGGCAAACTCTCTAACATGACTATCCACCCTTCTCAGATTGCCGAAAGCTCTATCAATTTCTTCTCTAGCGTTATCACTATCGCCAGAGTCTAAAAATTGTTGCACTCTTCTAAGCATCGTTGTCATTCTGTTTGGGGCGAAGGGATAAAGGTAAGACCACTGCGAATTTCAATATCTACACGGGCGTTTTTAGTTTTACGTTTAGAATCCTGAAATGAGTGCGGTTGTGCCTCTGGAGTGACACCACCTTGCTCACTAGCATTTGTAACAAAGCGTTCAGCTTTTCTAAACGCTTGTTTCCGTTCCTCTCGTTGACATTCGCTGCATTGCCCTTTAATATTAGCAAGAAATGATAATCCTTCTTTAGCAGTAACAGGATTTTTTCTTGCCCAAGAACAACTGTATCCACCCTCTTGCTGGATATCGTCTCCTTGAGCTTGTACCCTCCCACGATAAGGTTCTGACGAACTCGACATATTAAATGTTCAAATTTATTCATTTAAGACAATTATATAGTAATTATCAGCAAAAATGTCAAACAAAGCCCAAATACTTGATTAGAATCAATTATCAAAAGTTTAGCTATAAAATTATGTAGAATGCTTTCGACGACGTACTGGGAAATTACCTGACAAAAAAAAGTTGATAGAACCAAAACGGTCTATCAACTCTTAAAGTTATCTATTCAAGAACTAAAAATTAACGTTCCTGAAAGACGATTTTTTTGTCCAGGGAAGGACGGTTATTCGACTTAGAGGGGTACTTACTACCACCACTGCGGGGAGTTTTATTAATCACCGGTTTACTGCTCGTCGCTGCGGGAACTTCCCAATCGGTTTTCATCCACTGGGGACAATTTTGATCGTAGATCATTTGCAGGGCAGCCGCCGCGATCGCTTGGGGATCGTATTCTTCACTTAAATCCCGCACTAAAGGCAAGAAAGAAGCCATACGTTCCCCCGATAAAGCCTCTTTTAGCTGATTTTGCAGCTTGGCCAGGCGTTTTGCTTCCACTTCGGTGCGGCTAGGAATGGGACTAGATTCCAGACGTTGACGCAGACGCTGTTCAATCTGACGTAATAAACGCCGATCGATCGGTTCTACTAAGGATATAGCAGTTCCGGTTTTACCGGCGCGGCCAGTGCGGCCAATGCGGTGAATGTAGGTTTCGGCATTATCCGGCAGATCATAGTTAATAACGTGGCTGAGATTTTCCACATCTAGACCGCGGGCCGCGATATCCGTGGCTACCACTAATTTAATTTTGCCCTCGCGGAAACGTTGCACCAGTCGTTCCCGTTGCACTTGGCTTAAGTTACCGTGGTATTCATCCACCGTTTGCCCCGCTTCTTGCAGTTTGCTGGTTAATTCGGCCGCGGTTTGCTTGGTGCGGACGAAAATAATCGCCGATTCTAGGGGTTCGATCTCTAACAGGGGTTGCAGGACTTTTAATTTCGTCCAACCGCGAGGGATCATATAAATTTTCTGTTCGATTTTAGCAGGAGCGGCCTGGGGTTGAGAAACCGTCACAGAAATGGGAGATTTCAAGAAATTAGCGATTAAATCGCGGATTTCCCGGGGCATAGTGGCCGAGAAACAGGCGGTTTGACGGGTGGAGGGGGATGCTTGCAGAATCTTTTTAACATCATCGATAAAACCCATACTGAGCATTTCGTCCGCTTCATCGAGGACTACCCAGTTTAGGGATTCGAGATGGAGTTTTTTGCGATCGAGCAGATCAATTACCCGGCCAGGAGTGCCGACCACAATCTGGACACCTTTTTCCAGACTGCGGATCTGACGTTCCATGGATTGACCACCACAGACTGTCAGGATAAAGAGACGACGGTCATCAGAGAAATCTTTGATGGCGCTGGCCACCTGTTGGGCTAATTCCCGGGTGGGGGTGAGGATTAAAGCTTGAACGTTAGGATTTTTGGTGTCCATGCGTTCCAGTAAAGGCAGGGAATAGGCGGCGGTTTTGCCGGTTCCCGTTTGCGACATTCCTACCATGTCATGCCCTTCTAGAAGGAGAGGGATGGCTTTGGTTTGAATTTCCGTGGGGGTGGTGAATCCAAGCGTTTCTAGGTGTTGAAGACGGCTATCGGATAAACCTAAATTGTTGAAACCAGTGGTCATAGGGATTGTTTTGTGGGAATTAAATAAGAAAAATCGAAAAATTAGACTATTTCGCCGTAGAGATCGTAGGTATCGGCCGCAGTGATTCGGACCTGTACGATCGCACCTAGAATCGCCTCCCCTGTCACATAAACCAAGCCATCCACTTCCGGGGAAAAACGAGCGGAACGCCCGATTAATTCGCCTGTTTCTGGGTTTTCCTGTTCGATGAGAACATCGACAGTTTGACCGATATAAGCTTGATTTTTGCGCTCCGAGATCGGTTGCTGAGTTAACATCAACCTTTCGCGGCGTTCGTCCATAATTGCCTGTGGCACTGGATTGGGCAGGCCAAAAGCGGCTGTACCTTCTTCGGCGGAGAAGGTAAACACCCCGACGTGATCGAACTCATGACGCTTGACAAATTCCAGCAGATGGCTGAAATGTTCCTCGGTTTCTCCGGGGAAACCGACGATAAAAGTCGTTCGTAAAACCGCGTTCGGGATAGCTTGCTTGATCCGCTCGATAATGCCATCGTTGACTCGTCCTTGCCAGGGACGGTTCATCCCCCGCAGGATGTCGGGATGGGAATGTTGTAGCGGCAAGTCTAGATAGGGTAAAACATTCGGGCTCTCTCGGATCGCTTCGATAACCTTTGGCGTTAACCCGGTCGGGTAAGCGTAGTGAACGCGAATCCAAGGTATATCGACTTCTGCCAGCGCTCGCAAGAGTTCCGCTAATTTGGGTTCGCCATATAAGTCTAACCCATAATTGGTTGTTATTTGCGAAATGAGAATTAATTCTTGCACCCCTTGGCTGGCCAATTGTCGCGCTTCGGCCACAATCGACTCGATCGAACGGGATCTTTGATCGCCGCGCAGCTGGGGAATAATACAGAAAGCACAGCGATAATCGCAGCCTTCGGCCACCCGCAGATAGGCGACTCCTTCGGTAGTGGTGCGATAACGGGGCAGATTTTCATCGGCGATAAAAGTGGGATCGGTGCTGACTTCTTTGACTCGTTCTCCCGTCTCTACCCGTTCGACGATCTCGACAATTTTCTGATAATCCCCTGTGCCAACAATGGCCACGGCTTCCGGCAATTCCGTCAGGAGTTCATCTTGGAAATGTTGGGCCATACAGCCGGAGATAATAATTTTTTTATTAGCTTCCGCCAGTTCCACGAGGGTGCGAACGGATTCTTCTCTAGCTGCTTGAATGAAACTACAGGTATTAACGATAACGTAATCGGCCAACTCCTCGTCATTATCTACGGGATAGCCGGCCTTGGCCAGCAGTCCTAACATATGCTCGGAGTCGATCCGGTTTTTCTCACAGCCTAGGTGTGAGATGGCGATGGTTGGCTTATTGCCCATGCGATCGAGTATCAACCAAATCCTAAACTTCTCTAATGTTAAGACATTTTAACGGATTCCGGACTTGATAAAATCATTAGCAGTTAAAATAATTTCCCCCCCGTGGAACCGTGGGTAGGCCTTCACCCTGTTAAAATGGGTGAGCGGCGCCTGGTTGGGGACGCTAAGAGTAGTAGACGCTGTGAATTTAATTGCAACTTTCAAGACAAAAAACCCGATTATTGGCGTAGTTCATCTCGCCCCCCTGCCCACTTCCCCCCGTTGGGGTGGTAGTCTCAAGACGGTGATCGAGCGGGCTGAACAGGAGGCGACGGCTTTGGCTGCTGGTGGTGTTGATGGTTTGATTATCGAGAATTTTTTTGATGCCCCCTTTACTAAGCAACAGGTGGATCCCGCCGTGGTTAGTGCCATGACTTTAATTGTTGATCGCATTAAAAATCTGGTGGTCTTACCGATTGGTCTTAATGTTCTCCGCAATGATGCCCATAGTGCCTTAGCGATCGCTACCTGTGTCAATGCCCAATTTATTCGAGTTAATGTGCTAACGGGGGTTATGGCCACCGATCAGGGCATTATTGAGGGTCAAGCCCACGAACTCTTGCGTTATCGGCGCGAATTGGGGTCTGAGGTCAAAATTTTAGCGGATGTTTTGGTTAAACACGCCCGCCCCTTGGGAACTCCTAATCTGACTACGGCAGTGCAAGATACGATCGAACGGGGACTAGCAGACGGGGTAATCCTCTCTGGTTGGTCCACCGGTAGCCCCCCCAGTTTTGAGGATTTGGAACTGGCAGTGGCGGCGGCCAAGGGAACACCGGTTTTTATCGGCAGCGGGGCTGATTTGGACAATATCGGGCGGTTGCTGCCGGCTGCCGATGGGGTGATCGTGGCCAGTTCCCTCAAGCGTCATGGCAAAATTACTGAACCAGTGGATCCGATCCGGGTGTCGCAATTTGTGGAAACGGCCCGGCAGATCAACGATCAAAAGGCAAAAATTAATAATTCTCTCCCTTCTTTGCCTCTGTCCACATAACCCCTTGCTAGAATGGCGGATAGTTATCGGCCGTGGTGCGATCCTAAGTTTTTAGGAATTGAAAACGTCCTAATTAACACAATATCGTTACGGGATTTTTCCTTTCAACAAAGTACATTTAGATTTCTCTCCTGACTCCTGACTCCTGAATTCTGCTGTAATTTAATCTAAATAATATTATGCGTCGTCGTTCTGTACCTTGGATTCATCGCTACTCCCGGCCCCTAATTGGGGGCGTTTCGATCGTGGGGGCGATTCTGACCGGCTATTTAACCATTACCAAACTGACGGGAGGGGCTGCAGCCTGTACCGCCGGGGCTAGTGATGGGGCTGGTTGTACTGGTGTGCTTAATAGTCCCTACGCTACGGTGTTCGGGCTGCCCTTGAGTTTGTTCGGTTTTTTGGCCTATATTGCCATGGCGGTTTTTGCCCTCACTCCTCTATTTATTAATGGGGAAACTCAGAAAAATCTCCGCAAAAGTTTAGAAAATAATACTTGGTTATTGCTGTTAGCGGGGGCGACGGCGATGGCGGTATTTAGTGGTTATCTAATGTATATTCTAGCCACGGAATTAAGGGAATTGTGTCCCTACTGCATCACTTCGGCTTTGTTCGCTTTAACTTTATTAATTCTCACAATTGTCGGTCGTGAATGGGAAGGTTTAGGACAAATTATACTGCCGATGGTTGTGGTGGCCATGGTTACTTTGGTGGGAACTTTAGCGGTTTATGCGGGAGTAAATTCCCCGACGGTGACAGGAGGAAAAGAAGAAATTACCCGGCCAATGACAGCTGCTACACCTCCCTACGGTTGGGAAGTAACCACGGTTTCGGGAGAGGCAGAAATCGCCTTAGCTAAACATTTAAAAGCAATTGGTGCGAAAGAATACGGGGCTTTTTGGTGTCCCCACTGTTACGATCAAAAACAGTTGTTTGGTAAGGAAGCGGGAGAAATCCTCAAAAAAGAAGGGGTTTATATCGAATGCGATCCCCAAGGGGTTAATGGTAATCCCCAAGCTTGTCGCGATGCCGGAATTAAAGGTTTCCCCACTTGGATTATTAAGGGTCAAGAATATTCGGGAACCCAAAGATTAGAGAAATTAGCGGAGATTTCCGGTTATACTGGCCCGAGGAATTTTAAATATACAGTTCCGGGACGCAATTAGGAAAATATTTCGGGGCTGAACAAGGTTCAGCCCCAACATTTTATGGTGTTTGTTCTCTAGATAAAGTAGAACCTGAATTTTGATTTTAGCAATAGAGGGAGATTGAAAGTTGCCAGATTTTGATCAACCTATACCCCAAGAAAAACTTGACATTATTGAGAAAACTAGAGCCAATTTATTTGTTTGGCGAGGTCAGTTTTCACCCCAACTGATAGAGACTATATTAAGTTTCTATTGCCCATCTAATTCGGTCATTCTCGATCCTTTTGTGGGTAGCGGAACTGTCTTACTAGAGGCAAGTTATTTATCCCTAGAAGCTTATGGATTTGAGATTAATCCCGCTGCTTATATCATGAGTCGTACCTATGAATTTATCAATGATTCTCAAAAAAAAGAAGTTCTTAAAAACCTGAGAAATATCATCGATCAAGAATTTCCTTTGAGAATTTTTGAAGTCAGTGACCAAGTAGAAAATTTAGTAGATAAATTGCAAAATACTAGGAATATGCTACCGGATCGGTCAAGGGTTTTATTTGATGCTTTGGTAATCCTTCTTGATGTGTGTAACAATAAAATTACTCAGGAATTTATTCAGAAAAAATTTTTACATCTTAGCAATATAATTACTAAGCTACCTTACTCTCAAAAGCCGCTCAGGGTTGGATTATCTGATGCTCGTTCTCTCCCACTAAAAAATAATCAGATAGATTTTGTTGTGACTTCTCCACCCTATATAAATGTTTTTAATTACCATCAAAATTATCGTCAATCTGCTGAAATCTTAGGATGGGATTTACTCAAGATAGCCAAGTCAGAAATTGGCTCTAATAGAGCAAATAGGAGTAATCGTTTCTACACTGTAGTACAATACTGTTTAGATATGGGTGACATTTTAAAGGAACTGGCGAGAGTCAGCAAGCAGCAAGCAAGAATTGTTTTAATTGTAGGACAAGAATCTAACGTTCTTGGCGTACCTTTTTATAATGCTGATATTATTGAAAAAATAGGGGTCAAAGCCAAACTATTTCAGAAAGTATTAAGACAAAAAAGAAAATTTAAGAATAAATTTGGTAAAGTTATTATAGAGGATATAATTAATTTTATCAACCTAAATAATCAAGTTAGCCAAGAGGTAATAGAACAAATTTCTAGAGAGGTAGCATTCGAGGTATTGGAAAGCAGTAGGCTTTTTGTATCTTCAGAAAACCAGCTATGTTTAGAATCAGCAATTGCCAAAGTCAATAATATTCAAAAAACACCAATTTTAGATAAGAGATTATATATTGACCTTTGAACATCAACAAAAATACATGAACGAATTTTCCCGTCCTCACTACACAAAACTAACTGCCTGTCTTAACAATCCTCGGTTGCCAGAAGCTGATCGGGAACGTTTAGAAGAAGCTATTATAAAATATCGCCAGTGGATTATCGAGTTAGAATCGATTAATTCTGGTCAAGCAGATGCAGTAGAAAAGCTAGTGTCAGCTACTAACCGATATAAGCGTTTTATTGAACTTGACTTAATTTTTGATAGTTCAGATAACTTTTTGTATAGACAGAAGGGACAGTTAAAATTAGACAATACTATATTAGAAGAATTTTTACCACAGCTGGTTTTCCGTAGTTTACAAGGAATAGATAACTCTTTTGAATTGGGTCCAAGAAATACCTTCTCTGGACTAAGTTTCCTATCCTCTCTCGGCAATATTGGTCAAGGTGGTCAAGCAAATATTAGAAGCAAAAATCAGGATTTTATACTGGGCAAAAAGTTATATATAAAGTCATCTTTTGACCCAGAATTTCAAAATCATGAATTGATTGAGTCTCATCTTGGCTATGTTTGTGCAGAGTGCAAAACTAATTTAGATAAAACTATGTTTCAGGAAGCTGTAGCCACAAGTAGAGATTTAAAAATTGCCGTTCCTAACTCTTTATATTTTTTGATTTGCGAATTTCTTGATATGACACCAGTTTCAATAATTTCTACTCAAATTGATGATGTGTTAATTATACGAAAAACTAAGCGTATGACCGCTAATCTTCGACAAGAGTATCGCTCCTCAAAAGCAAGACAGCTGCACAGACAGGAATATGTAGATTTTTTGGATGCTTCTCAATATTATCCCGATGTGTTTCAAAGGATGATCGATAAAATACAAACTCATATTGATAATACAAATCCATCACTAGAAAATGTTTTATATCAAGGATATTTCTAGAAATTTTCTCGACATCAAGTTTAGCTAATTTGGTGTATAATAAAGACGTAGATAAGTTGCTAATTATTGGTTATGACTCAGGTAAATCTACAAAAAGCCGCTAATATTCTCGGTGTAACTACCGCAGAAATACTAACATGGCAAAAGAAAAAATTAATCAAAGGTCAGAAAATCAATCAAGTTGATTGGTTATTTAATCTCGAGCAATTAACCAATCTTAAAAATAACCAATTCCCTGGAGAATTGAAAATCTTACAAACTGTTGAGCCAACTAATTACACAGTTATTGAATTATTTGCTGGTTGTGGTGGTATGGCTTTAGGTTTAGAAAATGCGGGACTAAAAACACAATTACTGGTGGAAATTAACCAAGATTGTGTTAATACTTTAAGACTCAATCGACCGCAATGGAATGTTATAAATCAAGACATAAAAAAGATTAAATTTTCCGATTTTAGAGACAAAATAGATATTGTAGCTGGAGGTTTTCCCTGCCAACCTTTTAGTTATGCTGGGTTAGGGAAAGGATTAGAAGATTTGAGAGGAAGCTTATTTTTTGAATTTGCGCGTTGTTTACAGGAAGTGCAACCTAAAATCGCTATGGCCGAAAATGTTCGAGGATTATTAAGCAATAAAAAAGGAGAAACCCTGCAATTAATGCTGCAAGCTTTACAGGAAATCGGTTATTATGCTGCTTATCAAGTTTTATCGGCTCAATTTCTCGATGTTCCCCAAAAAAGAGAAAGATTAATTATTATCGCCACCCGTCAAGACCTAAATATTAAACCGATTTTTCCCCAATATAAAAACTATACTATTTCTCTGAAAAAAGCCTTAGAGAATTGTCCAACTTCTCTAGGAGTAGAATATAAAGAAAGAAAAAAAGAGATTATGTCCTTAGTTCCCCCAGGAGGAAATTGGCGTAATTTGCCGATGGATATTCAAAAAGAATATATGAAAAATAGTCTCAAAAATCACGGCGGACGGACAGGATATGCTAAAAGATTATCTTGGGATGAACCGGCTTTAACTATTACCTGTAGTCCGGCACAAACCCAAACAGAAAGATGTCATCCCCAAGAAACTCGTCCTTTGACTGTGAGAGAATATGCACGAGTGCAGTCCTTTCCCGATGATTGGCAATTTACCGGTAATTTAACCTCTCAATATCGACAGATTGGTAACGCGGTTCCCGTTAATATGGCCTATCATCTTGGTGGCTGTTTAATTAATATGTTGCAAGGGAATTATCTGGGGGAAACACAGCCAAAAACCGAACAGTTAAGCATTCCGGGATTAGAAGTTAATTAATTTTGACTAAAAGTAAATAGTTTTTACCTAATCAGCAACAGCTGCAGAAAAATTAAGTAGCTAGATACAATTAATTACGCATATCTAACTACTTCTTCCATGAGTGCATGAGTTCCTATCCTCAGCCAGAAATTGATTTTGTCGGATTTTACTGTGCGGGGGGAATAACTTCTAACGGAATACTTTCAGTTTCTCCATCTTTAGATGGATTGACATCCGGACTTTTTTCTGCATCTGGAGTTTTTTCCACCGCTTTGGTTTCTGGGGTGGGGGGATTTTCGGGGGGTACTTCTGGACTGGGATTATTTTCCGGGATGGGAGTGAATTCCACCGGGGTTTCGCTTTCAGGAGACGGGGAAACTTCGGGGGAAGCTTCGATATTACGGGTGGTTTCCGGGGGAGTTGTTTCTATC